>JBGSRG010000077.1:0-5562 GCA_041737685.1 Phycisphaerales bacterium
CTCTCTCATCGGCTCAGCCCGCCGCCGCACTTCTCGGCGTGGCGCTCGCAAGCAAAGCGCAATCAGCCTGGATCAGCGCTCCGTTGCCGCTCGACGCTCGTGCTTGGAATTATCAAGCTGTACAAGCCGCGTGTACTGGCGCACTCATGGACGCCGCTTCCATCGGCACGCTCGCCGCGATGGGCGTGCGAGAACTGCTGGCCGATGCGTTCTTTCCATCGTCGATGCGCGAAGCCGCTGTCGCCGCGGGCATCGCCGTCGTCTCGGCCCCGCATCCGGTCTTTGATCCGCTCGACCTTGCCGAGATCAGCCTCTGGCTTCCCGACATCGACGGCGCCGAACTCAACCCGATCTACCCGCGCGAGCCAGACGCGGTCACCCTCTGGCGCGAGCGCAAGGCCGCGCGTTGAAGTCCGTCAAGCAAACGCGCTTCAATCGACACGCGTCAATCGCAGCGCCAGACTGCTCACAGCCACGCTCACGCTCGACAGCGCCATCGCCGCACCCGCGTACATCGGGCTGAGCAGCCAGCCCGTCAGCGGATAGAGCACGCCCGCGGCGATGGGAATGCCCACAAGGTTGTACGCAAAGGCCCAGAACAGATTGCGCTTGATCGTGCGCATCGTCGCACGCGAAATCGTGATCGCCCGGGTCAGCCCGCGCAGGTCTGACCCCACGAGCACCACGTCCGCCGATTCGATCGCCACGTCCGTCCCAGCGCCCATGGCAATCCCCACGTCAGCCTCGGCGAGCGCGGGCGCATCGTTGATCCCGTCGCCCACCATCGCCACCACGCGAGGGCCGTTCGCCGTGCTCGCTCCATTGGCTCGCCCTGTGTCTCGCAGCGCCCGCACACGCTCGGCCTTCTCCTGAGGCGAAACTCCGGCAATCACCCGCTCAACACCCACACGCTCGCCCACAGCGCGCGCCACGCGCTCCTGATCGCCCGTCAAGAGCCACACCTCAAGCCCCAGCGCCTGCAACCGATCGATTGTCGATCTTGCCTCATCTCGAACGCGATCGGTGATGCCGATCACACCCGCCGCTCGTCCGTCAATCTGCACACAGACCGGCGTCTGTCCCTGGTTCAGCACACGATCAACCAACGGTGACAGCGCAGACTCCGCGGTTGCGGCGTCCGCCGCGTCCAGCCCTTGGCTCGCAAAGCGCTGCGACCCCACACGCACTGCGCGGCCCAGAACTATCCCACGCACACCGCTTCCCGCATCGTTCTCAAAGTCCTCTACGCGGCTGAGTTCAAGCCCGCGCGAACCGGCCTCAGCCACAATCGCCCGTGCCAACGGGTGTTCGCTGGCCCGCTCCAATGACGCGGCGACACGCAACAACTCAGCCTCGTCGATCCCCTCTGCGGCGAGCACCATCGCCACCGAAGACGCACCCTGCGTGATCGTGCCGGTTTTGTCCAGCACGATCGTGGTGAGCCCGTGCAAGCGCTGAAGCGCTCCGCCACCTTTGATCAGCACACCCCGATCCGCCGCCAGCCCTGTGCCGACCATCACCGCCGTGGGTGTGGCCAGGCCCATCGCGCACGGACAAGCAATCACGAGCACAGATACGCTCGTGAGCAATGCCAGCGCCCAGCGGCCCGGACCCGCTGCGTGAGCGAGCGTGGCTTGAGCAGTCACCTCTGCCGTGCCGCCGAAGATCGCCCACCCTAAGAATGTGAGCGCTGCCAGCACCAGCACGATCGGCACAAACACCGCGCTCACCCGATCGGCCAACTCGGCGATCGGGGCCTTGTCGCCCTGAGCCTGCCGCACCAGTTCAATGATCTGCGCAAGCGCGGTCTCCGCCCCGATCCGCGTCGCACGCACTTCCAGCGAGCCCGACGTGTTCAGTGTTGCGCCGATCACTTGGTCGCCGGGCCGCTTGCTCGCCGGGACACTCTCGCCCGAGATCATCGATTCGTCCACCGCGCTTGCGCCATGCTCGACAACGCCGTCGGTCGGCACCTTCTCGCCAGGCCGAACGATCATCACGTCGCCCAAGCGGATCTGATCGATCGGAATCTCCATCTCCCTGCTGAGGGTGTTGTCGAGGGCGCCGGCTCGAGCAGAACCGTCACCTTCGCTGTGCGCACCCGTTTCCCGCTCGGCGGCCTCATTGGCCACAGTTCTTCGCACCCGGGCCGTTCGTGGCGACAGATTCATCAACCGCTCAATCGTCGCCTGGGTGCGGCGCGTTGCGCGATGCTCCAGATGCTTGCCCAGCAGCACGAACAGCACCACCGCCGCGGCGGACTCGAAGTAGACCGGCGGCATGGCATGAACAGCATGAACAGAACGAACGCCAATATCCGTGCTCGCCGCATTCACCGACCCGCCCAAGGCCGAGGCGCCAACAAACAGCCCCGGCATCAGCATCGAAACGATCGAGAACACATAGGCAGCGCTCGTGCCGATCACCACCAGCGTGTCCATGTTCGCGTGCCCATGCTTAGCGCTGCGCCAAGCGCTCGTAAAGAACCGTGAGCCACACCAGAACAGCGCCGGCGTGGTGAGCGCGAACTGAAGCCAGTGCGTCCAGCCGCCGCGGAGCCACGGGATCGCGCCATGCGACATCGCGATGACCACGACAGGGATCGTGAGTACTGCGCACACAGTGAGCTTGGTCAGACCGCCTGTGTCTGATCGTGCGTGGGCGCTGTGCGCACCGCGTGCGCCGTGTGTCACGCTTATCCCGTGCTGATCATTCGGCTTGTGCGACTCGGCTCCGCCTTGACCCGCGCGCCAGCCACGTTCAGTCTGATGTTCCCGGTCGTGCCCGTCTTGCCTCTCACCCCCTTCATCGTGTCCATAGCGATCCAAATCGCCCGTCACCGAATACCCCAACTTCTCTACAACGCTGCGCAGCGCGGCGACCGATGCCACCGCCGGATCAAACATCACCGTCCCGCTGTGCGTCACCAGGTTGACACTCGCCGAGCCAACCCCCACCTGTTTGGACAACGCCCGTTGAATCTTCGAGGAGCAACCGGCGCAGGTCATTCCGACGATGCCCATGTCCAAGCGCTTGAGGCCCGAAGGGCGGCCGTCTGTGCGCGCTTTGTAGCCTGAATGCGTCGCTCCACCGGTGACAGGCTCCGCACCAGCACCGGTACCAGAGCCAGAACCCGGTCCCGGTCCCGGCCCTTCGTTCAACACGTTCAGTTTGAAGTTTCGCTCGCCCAATGCGCTCCGCTCCTCCGTCATCGCAGTTCTCGGGCGTCAAAGCTGGTAAACGCGGTGCATCGTAGGGGCAACTCGCCGCCCTTCATGCCCCGAGCGCCTCAATCGGCTGGTATCGCGCCGTTGCTGATGCACCCTGAACACCGTCTTCTTCTCGCCAGTTCCGCATCACCGGCATCACCGCCATGAAACCAAAGAATTGCTCATCCCGCTCCTTTCCGGCGGCCCGACCATTCGGCCGCGCCGCGACATCAGTCACGCACGTTGGCGCACTCGTCGTCCTTTCGCTCTTGCTCGCGGCGTGCTCATCCAGCAGCGTTCCTCGCAGGTCCGGCTCCGCCAGTTACCCAAATCAGGCCGGCTCGTGGAGTGCCGTCTTTGCGCCCGCCGATCTTGCCAATCAATCGCATTACGACTGGGAAGCCAGTCGCAATGACCATCGGCTGGCGACACAGAGCCCAACATATCTCAGCGCATCTAACGACTGGCCCCAGCCTGAGCGACCCAGCCTCGACTACGCCCGCCGCTTGACCTTGCCGCGCGACGCCAGCCAGATCATCTACTTCCAGACCGAGTCCGAGGCGCGATCGTCTTACCGGGGCTATTACGGCAACTGGTGGTATTAGGCGCGCAGTCCGCTGTCGCGCTTCGCATCGGCCGCATCGTTTTGCTCAACGCTCGCCAGCGACACAAACGCCGCGGCCTTGTCCAGAGTCTCCAGCCACTCGGCGCCCGGATCTGAATCCGCGACAATCCCCGCGCCAACCGGGAACGTAACACCAAACGTCTCCAGTTGGTCCTGCACGCGAGAAATCGTCGCCGTGCGAATCGCGATGCTCGACGTGAATCCGCCGTCGCCCGTGCCCAGCACGATCGAGCCGCAATACATGCCGCGTGCATCCGGCTCCAGAGCCTCGATGATCTGCTCGGCCCGCACCTTCGGTGCCCCCGTGATCGAACCGCCGGGAAAGGTCGCCAAAATCAGATCCGCGGGCGAGCGGTCAATCCGAAGTTGGCCCGACACCGTCGCCACGGCGTGCAACACGGCGTGCGACTCAATCCTGCGAGCTTCTTCAACTCGCACCGATCCATACTCGCACACGCGACCAAGATCGTTCCGCAACAGATCCACGATCATGTTCAGTTCCGCTCGGTCCTTCTCAGAAGCCATCAGTTCTTCCGCCCGCGCGCTTGAATCCAACCGACACGAACCGGAGTCGCGCGGAATATCGGTCGAGGCGAAATCCGCACCCGCCGACGTCGTGCCCGACCGTGAGTCCGAGCGCGTCCCCTTGATCGGTCGCGTCACCACCCGCCGGCTCGCCGAATCAAACTCAAGGAACAGTTCCGGCGAAACCGACGCGATCGTCGCCCACGGCGCTGGCAACTCCAGCAACGACCCGAACCACGGCTCGCTGGCAGCGCACAGTGCGCGAAAGAACGCACGCGGATCGCCGCGAAGCACCGATTCAAGCCGGTGCGACAGGTTCACCTGAAACACGTCCCCATCGCGGATCAGTTCCAGCGCTTGCGAAACCGATTCCATGTACCGCTTTCGCCCCGTCGTCGACACGGGCACCGACAGCGTGAAGCCATGGGCCGCTTCTGTCGCGCCGCCTTCGGTATGCGCTTCACGCAGCACCCCAATCGCCTCGTCCAGCGTCCGGTCAGCTCCGCCCGCGCGGTGCCAATCGCCGGTGAGCCGATCGTGGACCAATGCCGCTGGACACGCAACCTCAAACAGGAGCGGAACGTTGCGCTGCGCTCGCAGCACGCCACGATCCAACTCGACCCCTGCACCTGCACTCGCAGATCTGCCATCTCGCTGACCAACTCCTCCACGTGGACGGACCACACCACGTGGATTCGCCGACGGCTCCAGCACGCGCCCCAACTCATAGCTCAATCCCCAAAACCGATACGGCGGCGATGGAAGTGCCACTGCCGAACCTCCCGCACCACGCGCAACCGATTCATCGACCGATCGGTCCCCTTCGCGCACCGCAAACGCCGACGCAATCGCCCGCTCCACCACAGCGCGGCGTGCGTTCGCCGTTGCCTGCCCCTCCACATCTTCCGCACGCAGCACCGTCACCGCACCAGCGTTGATCGGCGCGAGCACACTCCATCTCGACCAGCGATCTTGCGCATCCAAGTTCGCGTCCGCACCACCCGCCGCCTGCTTTGTCGCTCCACCACTCCCTTTCCCGTTCGGACCAGACGAAATCGCCGCCGCCAGCGCCATCGATCTGGGCCATCGCATCACCACATCCAGCGGCGACAATCCCCTCGCCCAGCGCAGCTCTTGAACAACCCCAGCCCGGTTGCCCATCCCCGCATCCGCTCCCGTGCGTGCGTTCGTGACGGCCGTCCC
>JBGSRG010000169.1:0-4314 GCA_041737685.1 Phycisphaerales bacterium
GCCTGCGCCCTGGCCGCTCTGGGCCTCTTCGCAGGCTGCGAAGTCGATTCGTTCGCCGATCCAAGCACCGTCGGACGTTGGGAAGTCACGCCCACGGTTATGCCCATCCTCGACCGGCTCGCCAGTATCGAAGAAGACCCGATCGAGATCGTTGCAACCAGCAAAATCCAGTCCTCCGACCTCATCCCCGAGATTGAGGAGTACCGCCTAGCCTCGGGCGACACCATCCAGGTGCAGATTCTCGACTTCGAGCAGCCCGGCGTTCCCGCAGGCTTCGAGGCCATCGTCGACGAACGCGGATTCATCGACATCCCCGGCCTGCCGGGTGTCTACGCAGAGGGTCGCACCAAGCACGAAGTGGCCGATGCTGTGCGGGTGGTTGTTCGCGAAGTGGGCCGACTCGACCGGGCACAGGTCTCGGTCTTCATCCGCTCCCAGCGCAAGCAGACCTACAGCGTCATCGGTGCAGTCTCCGGACCGGGTGCCTACTTCATCCCAAGCGCAGACTTTCGACTTCTCGAAGCCCTTTCCCGCTCGGGTCAGTTTGATCAGAACCTCGACAACATCTATGTCATCCGTCAGGTGCCGCTGACCGACCGCGCAGCTGGCCGTTTGCAGCCACCAGTTCCGGGGGATGGCACGACAAGACCCGGCCCATTCGGAACCCGTCCGACCGAGCGTGCCCCGCAATCAAACCCGCAAGAACTCATCGAACTCATCGACGAGTTGTCTCGTCCACGTCCGGGCGATCCATCGCCCGGTGTTCTGCCCACTCGCGCCAACCGACAGCCCGCCAGCGACGGCCCGCCCATCGACCTGCCGGGCTTCGGCACACCCACAATTCCTCAACCGCGTGATCCTTTCAATACCGGCACCGCGACGACGCTCTCGCTGCCCTCCAACACCGCGCCGCCGATCGATCTCCCCAGTTCCAGCGGTGACTTCGTCTTCCGAGACGGTCGCTGGATTCGAGCCGCCGAAGCCAACCTGCCCGCCGGCGAGGGTCTGCTCACTCAGCGCGTCATCGAAGTCCCCATTGACCAGTTGCTCGCCGGGCGCGCTGATGTCAACATCATCGTTCGGCCCGGCGACATCGTGCGCTTTCCCGGCCCGCAGTCGGGGCTGATCTATCTCTCAGGACAGATCGCCCGTCCGGGTCCGTACGGCTTGCCCGCCGACGGCGGCAAACTCACACTGCTGCGAGCCATCGACGCCGGCGGCGGACTCTCCGGTCTGGGAATCCCCGAACGTGTTGATCTGACACGGGTTGTGGGGCCGGGCCGACAAGCAACCATCCGTCTGAACCTGCGAGCCATCGGCGAGCAGACCCAGCCCGACATCTACCTCAAGCCCGACGACCGCATCAACGTCGGCACCAACTTCTGGGCCTTCCCGCTCGCCGTCATTCGCAGCGGATTCCGCGCGAGTTACGGCTTCGGCTTCCTGCTCGACCGCAACTTTGGCAACGACGTCTTCGGTGCGCCCCCCGGCACCAACTAAGCACCGTCGGTCTTCGGCTTCGATTCCGATCGCAACAAGCACGAGGCTTGTACCGTCGCATCCGGCGACTCGGTACCACGGTTTGTACCCAATTCCGGTGATAAGACTGTCAGAGTCTGAACTTGAACCGTGTTCGTCCGTAGAGCCGATGTCGCCGCGTGTCGAGAAACATGGGTCATCGATCGTAAAGTGCCTCTTGGAGGTGTCTTGACCACTGTCGCTACCACATCTGACCCGCGCTCCGGCGTGTCTGTTCGCACACCGAGCAAGCCCCCGGGTGCCGATGCGCCCTCGCCAAGCCTGCTCGATCGGCTCACAGATCCGGCGGTGCTTCTGGCCGTCGGCGGGCTCACTATCGCCTTTGCCTTCTACTTCAGGTTCTGGATCTATCAGCAAGTCCGGTATGCTGACCGATTCACCGAGGACTGGGGCCACACCGTCCTGGTGCCCCTGATCGGAATCTACCTGCTCTGGCAGAATCGCTCATCGCTCGAACGAGCGGGCTTCCGCCACTTCTGGCCCGGAATCGTCCCCTTGCTCGTCGGGCTCTATTCCTATCTGTTCTTTGTTGTCGGCGTGCCAAACCACCTCGGGCAAGGTCTGGCCATGGTGCTCACGCTCTTCGGCCTGGTGCTGATGCTGCTGGGCCCAGTGGCGATGCGATATCTGTTCCTGCCCCTGGCGTACATGGTCTTCGCGATCACCCTTCCCGAAGGTTGGATGATCAAACTCACCTTCCCGCTCCAACTCCTCGCCTCAAAGGGCTCCTACGTCCTTCTCAGCGTCTTCGGTGTCGACGTCTCCCTCGAAGGCAACGTCCTGAACATCGTCGGCAGTGACGGCCGCATTGTTCCGCTCAACGTGGCCGAGCAATGCAGCGGCATGCGAACGCTCGTCTCTTTCATCGCGCTCGGCGCCGTGATCTGCCTCGTCGCCACCAAAGCTTGGTGGAAGCGCGTGGTCCTTATGGCTGCGGCGATCCCCGTCGCACTCGTGCTCAACATTCTCCGCGTCGCCGTGCTCACCTATCTGGCAAAGTATGACGCAAGCCTCTCTGAAGGCGAGGCGCACACCCTCATCGGCATGCTGCTGCTCGTCCCCGGCTTCCTCGCCTATCTCGGCATCGTCTGGACACTCAACAAGGCCGTGCCCGAACCCGACACCCTCGTGCCGTCCGTGCAGAGCAACTCAGCCACACCGCCCGCCGCTCGCTCCGCGGCAAAGCCAAACCGCTTCAAACGCGTCTTCACCCCCTCGGTCGTCGTCGCAATCGCCGTGCTGGTCTGCTCCAGCGCCGTCTTCGGCGTCGTCAAGCGCGCCCTCCAGGCGCACCTCATCAAAGAAGCCATCTACCCGCCCGAGAGCCGGCAGGTCAGCGCCGTTCCCGCCGAGACCGCGAGTTGGATCCGTGAAGGGGCTGACCGTCGAGAAGCCGAAATCGTCGAAGGCGTGCTGGGCACCACAAACTATCTCAACCGTCTCTACGTCAAGAAGTCCACACGCGGCACCGACAAGCCCGAATACCTTGACCTGCATCTAGCCTACTACACCGGCATGATCGACACCGTGCCCCACGTGCCCGAGCGGTGCATGGTCGGCGGCGGTTGGTCCATCGTCGGCGCGACCGAAGACGTCCGGCTCAACCTCGACAACATGATCCGCATGGCCGACACCGATGTGCCCGATGCGTTCGGCGCAGTCACGCTCGCCCGAATCACCACTCCCGGCGGATCAATGTCTGGCGCGCGAGTGCGGCTGCCCGACGGCCTCGATCGGCTCGACCTGCGCGTCACGCCCTTTTCTTCGGGCGATGGCCGCAACAAGCTCTTCGCGGGCTACTTCTTCGTCGCCAACGGCGGCATCGCCACCACCGCCGAGCAGGTCCGCCTCCTCGCCTTCGATCTTCGATCCAAATACGCCTATTACCTCAAGGTCCAGGTCTCCAGCCCCATCGTCACCACGCCGCAAGAACTCGGCGACATGGCCGAGGACCTCCTCACAGAACTCTTGCCCGAAATCATGCTCTGCGTCCCCGACTGGGTAGAAGTCCGACTCGGGAATTATCCCCTCGCCGCGACAAAGCAAGGCAGCGAAGGCAGTTCATCCACCGGCGCCGCCCCCACAGACCAAAGAGGTCTGAACTGAACCGATCCCAAGTCAATCAACCTCGCCAAACCCGCCAAACCCGTCCAATCCGCCAACTCGTCGGCGCTCATCCCGTTTCCTGCACGCCCTCGCTCCCACTCGACCCCGAAATCGTCCAAACCAGGGGCTTTCCAGCCCCACACCGATAACATCACACGGTGCTGCTTGTGCCTGAACCGGCGGCCCACCCAACCGCAGCCCCAAGACCATGCCCTCAAGACCCCAGATCCACCTGAGCCTTCACGGTTCGCCCCACTCCAGCACCTCCACTTCAACTTCCCAGCCCTCAAGATAGAAAGTCCACAATGGCAGCAAAGGTCAACACACGCTTCGTCGTCATCCTGGTCAGCGTGCTCGTGCTCCTGGCAGGTGGCGCAGTCATCGCTGCAAAGTTTGCGCTCCAAAAGAGCGCTGACGACCACATCAAAGTGGGCGACGAGGCCGCCGCCGCCGGCGACTTTGTGCGAGCCGCCTCTGCCTACTCGGCCGCCGTCAACAAGGACCAGGCCAACGTCGCGTATCTGAAGAAGTGGCTGGCAGCGCTCGAGAAGACCACCCCCGCCACCATGCAGCAGTACCGCGACGCCTACCAACGCGAACTTCGCGGTGCGCTCGCCGGGCTCGCAACCGCCGACCGTGGCTCATTCGAGTCGCAGCGCCGGAACCTCG
>JBGSRG010000179.1:0-2189 GCA_041737685.1 Phycisphaerales bacterium
GGCCACCTGATACTTCACAACCGTGCCAACACGATACTGGAACAGGCCCAGAAAGTTGGCCCGCCACCAGTCGTCGTTACCGCTCATGCCCGGCTCGTTGCGGACGAACGAAATCGCCGGCCCGGGCCCGACACTCCGCAGAACCAGCGTGCTGCCAGAGGGCACGCCAAGCGAGCCGAGCGGCTCGGAGCCGTCAACCGTGTAGTAAACGGCCACTTGGTCATAGGTGAAGGACGGCCCGGTCTTGATCCACAGCGATAGTCCTTCGTCTTCACGAGGCACGTCGGGCTCGCGCATCGTGATGCCGCCCGGCTCGCCGAAAACCTGTTGCGTCGGCGTGTGCTCGATGAAACCCGGCTGTGCCATCGCGCTCGCAGCGGTGAACCACAAACCACAGACAAAAATCAAACCGAACCAGCGGCGGTGCATCGGCAATGACTCCGGGACAAGCGTGGATTGATCGGGCAAGAGGGCGCTCTCGGGAAATCGCCCGAACAGAGAATGGCACTTTCTAGCGCAAGATCAAGGCGATCACTCAAAACGGCCAGAAGAAACGTTCAGATCGTTCGCGCCGCCGCTCACCGCCATCAAGGTCGGCGTTTTCACTTGCATGGCTTCTTGCTGGCCGCGGGCGCGCCGCGTGCAACCCGCCCGTACAAGAAATGGGTGGGTTTGGGACTCTGGAGACGTGGGGGGGTGGGCTCAAAGCGGGAGTGTGAGGCATGCGCCCCACCTGCGCACCTCTGCCCACTCAGAATCGCTTGTGCGCTGACCGGCCCTCACCGCCCTGAAACCCCAGCACCGCCCGCGCCAGCGTCAGATCTGCTGGGCGGGTGATCTTGATGTTCGTCGGCTCGCCGGGCACCACCAGCACCGGCTCACCAAGGCGCTCGACCAGCTGAGCATCGTCGGTGCTCGACAGATCAGCCTGTGCGTACGCCCGCCGCAGCAGGCTTGCCTCGAAGATCTGCGGCGTCTGCACCGCCACCAGCGCCGATCGATCCACCGTCGCCTCCACCTTCCGGCCGACTCGCGTCCTTACGCCCGATTCGCCCAGAATTGCCGCGATCGGATCGTCCTGCGTGCGCTCAATCCACTCTCGCCCACCGCCAACGACGCGTTTGAGCGTGTCGGGCACGTCGATGCCGGGCACCACGGCTTTGTGGCCCATTCGTGCCGCATCAAACACACGCTCGATCAGTTCGGGCGATGCGCACGGTCGTGCGGCGTCGTGCACGGCAACGTGCGTACACGTCTCGGGAATCAACGTCAGTGCGTTGAAGACGGTCTGATATCGATGGTCCTTGCCTCCGCGGCACAGCCGCGCACCGATCAGCCCCAGCTTGTCGGCATGGCGCTCGCAGAAGCCGGCATAGTCCGCGTCTTCGGCCGGTCCGGCGATCACAACGAACGACACCTCATCGCCTAGTTTATTGAACAGTTCCACAGTGCGTTGCAGCACCGGCCTGCCGCCGAGGTCTTCGTCGAGTTTGGAGCGTCCAGCACCAAGTCCGTCGCCCGCGTTGGGCATTGAACCTTCGGCGGGATCGCGGAATCGCGACGACGCGCCCGCGGCGGGAAGAATGATCGCGATGTTCAGTTCGGGCATAGTCGGGTAGATTATGGGTGCGGCAGCGGTCTGGCGGCCGAGGGAAGGGCAGCGCAACTTGCCCCAGGCTTGCGAGGCTGGCGGAGTTGCGGGTGGAGTTGGTGGGGGCGAGAGCGGGAGGCCGGGAAAGCCCAGCGGTGGGGGCGAAACCGAGCCGCAAGGAGCAGATCGTGGTTCAAGCACTCGGCATGGCTCAAACACTCTGGTGGATCGGTTCGTTGCTCGTCGCCCTCATCGCGCTGCTGTTGATCGCTGGTGTGTTGCTGCACATTCTGGGCAAGCGCCTGCCTCAGGAGCATCGCGCCCACGCCAAGATTCGGCTCCGCCGCTCAACTCAGGACGTGTGGAACGCCATCACCAACTTCGAGGAGTATCCCAAGTGGGCACCCGGCGTGACAGCGATGGAGCGGATCGACGACGAGAACGGCTTGACCCGCTTCCGGCAGACCATGGGCCGCAACGCGTTTGTGCTGACGATCACCAAGTTCGCCCCGCCCGGCGAGGGTGGCTCAAATCTGGGACCGCGCGGCCGATTCGAGACCACCATCCGCGATGACCACGACGGCCCGTTCAGCGGATC
>JBGSRG010000182.1:0-4790 GCA_041737685.1 Phycisphaerales bacterium
TTGTGCCGCAACTTCGGGGTCGCGGCGATGAGATGCACTACAACACGATGGACCAGTTGCAGACGAGCGCCGATGCGCTGGGTTTGCGGGTGCGGCAGGTGGGGCCGGAGGTCGGCTGGGGCTTTTTGGCGGAGTTCACACGCGGTTGAGACGTTTGAGCAAGGAAGCGGGCGACCTGATGTGCGGGGTGTTGGACGGACGCGCAGAGCGGGCGACCGCAGTGGGCAAGGGGATGATCGGCGTTGGCGCAGTGGCCGCTTGCTGGCTTGTCAGCGCGAGCGAGCCGCGCACAAGTTTGATGAGGCGTTCGGCGGCGGTCTGGTAGGTGAAGTGGCGGAGGGTGCGGGCTTGCACGGCGCGAACGATTGCTTCTCGCTGGTCTGGGCGCGTGATTGCCGCTTCGACGATGCGTTCGAGGCCTGTTGCGTCGTGGAAGCAGGTCTGTGCGGGGTCGCCCAGGAACCAGGGCATGTCTTTGCACAATGAAAGTCCGTGTCGATTGTCGATCAGATCCTGAATGGGGTGTGCGCGGCCGATGGTGGCGTTGACGGCCTGACCCGGCGCGGTACCGAGTCGCTGGCAGAGGGCGAGGTAGGCGAGTGCTTCGGGGTGATCGGTCGCGTCGTAGCGGACGACACCGAGCTCGTGCGGAGCGGGCCGAGACGGCGCGCCGTCGCGAAAGAGACGCTCGATGACGTAGGCGTGGTGGGCGCGCAGGTCGTCGGCCTTGTATCGGTAGGCGATCAGCCCGCCAGCGGAAGCGCATTCGAGCACGCGCTGATGGAACATCCAGTGAATGGAGGCGTGGATGTGTACCGCAGCGGATTGATAGCAATTGCGGAGTTGCTCAGCGTGGTCGAGTTCGGGATGGGCGAAGGCGCTGAAGCGCGGGTGCTTCGGCCATCCGCGGCCGAAGAGTCGCAGTCGCCAGCCTCTGCGCTCGCAGATATCAGCGGCCCAGTGGAGCGTCTGATGGCGCATGAGGCGGTCGGCGAGGGGCAGAACGACGTTGTTGAGCATTCGCGTGAGGAAAGGCGCCTCGGGGCTGCGACCGAGCACCTCAATCGCGGTGGTGCGGATGAGCGCCGGCATGGCGGCTTTGAGTGGCTTGGATGCGGCGCTGGCAACGGCGGATTCGATCTTCGGGTAGAGCGCTTCGATGATGAGCCGCGCCGCCCGGTCGTCGCCGAGCGAGCCGTTGATGGAGTCTCGCAACTGCTCGGGGGTCTGGCCGTGGTTGGAGACGTAGGCGAGTTCGCAGTTGAACAAGGGTTTGAGTGCGCGGGTGCTTGCGGATGTTGAAGGCTGATTGAACTGATCTGCGAACTTGTGCTGATTGACCAGCACGGGCAGACCGAGCGCACGCTCGCGGGGATAGCCGTAGCGTGTGAAGAGTTCGCGGTGGGTGTGGCCGACAAGAAAGTCAAGGGGTGTTTGCGATGCACCGGCTTGAGCGTCGAAGAGGTGGGGCATCGGGTCTTGCACCCAGCAGATGAAGGGCACCTGGGGTGGAATCACGTTGCCGAGGGAATCTCGCGTGTAGTTGATGAGGACCACCAGATCGGGCTTGAACTCGGCGAAGGCCTCGAAATAGGCGTTGCCCGAGAGGTGCGTGAACTCGTCGGGCTCGACGAGCACTCGGGCCTCGCAGCCGAGCGCGGTAAAGGCGTCGGCGATGTCGCTGGCCGAGTGGCGCACGAATGAGGAGAATCGGCAGGTGGGCACGAGGATGCGCAGAGGCTCGCGCTTTCTGAGATCGTGTTCTGCTCCGCCCGCTGCCTCATGAGATGGCCCAGCAGATGGCTCTCTTGCCGCCCACCCCCTCACTCCCCCACTCTCATCCGGCATCGTGCTCATTGAGTCACACATTGCCGCAGAGAATCGCTCTGCGTACCACGCTGGTGTTCGCTTGGCGTAGATCGCATCGACGGCGGCACGCAGTGCGGCTTGTCGCTCGACCTGGGCGGCCTGGAAAGATCGCATGACGTCTGTTGGCTTGGGTTCGCAGGGTGTGGCGAGGCCGGTTGAGACTGCTACCGGGCCCAGAACGCGGTAGTTGATCTGACCGTGAAGGCTGAGTTGGAAGCGATGGACGGCGGTTTCACCGGTAAAGATTCGGACGCGAGGATCGGCGAGTTCTTTCGAGAGATCGGCCATCGCCAGGCCGGTGCAGAGTTCCAGCGGATCGGCCTGCAGCAGATTGATGGGCACGCGGTGTCCGTCTTCGGCGTCGGGCGTTGCGGCGTAGAGAAGTTGGAAGAGCCAGGGGGGGCAAAGCCCCTCGAGCGTCAAGGGGGGACGGTTAGGCTCTTTGGCGAAGTCGAGCGGCACGGCGTTGGCGGCGGAACGATGGTCGAGCAGGGCTGCGGAGTCGAGTGCTGAGGTGCGTAGCGGTATCGAGGTCGTGGAGCGGATCGATCTGGCGCGCCAGAAGATGTTTGCGGGCGTGTGCGGCGGCGTGCGTTTGCCCGATGCGTCGATGCGAATGGCAAACCACTCAAGGCTGGCGGCCCAGTTCGACCATTGGTCGAGAAGTTGAGTGAGGTCGAGTCGGAAGGCGTCGCTTCTCGCCGCGAGCACGCGGAGATTGGTGGTGAGGCGCGCACTGAGTGATTCTGGGGCGAGGTGATCGTCGGGGAGTTGGGCCAGTGCCTGGCGCAGAGCGATCACGGACGGATCGGACTGCGCGGCGGGCGGGAGTTGGTCGAGTTGTTCGAGCGCGAGCGTGGGCAGAATGAGGCGTGCGTAGTTGGTGGCAAGGATGAAGCGGAGGCCTGTGTCAGCCGGGAAGTGGGCGAGTGTTTGGGTGGCCAGAGGGATGAAGCGGTAAGGATCGCGAGATTGACCGATGGCGATGAGTTCGTCGCGGGTGAAAGAGCGGCGATCTGAGGCGGGCGATGCGCACGGATTGCTGGTGCGGGGGGTGGGCGTGGCGGAGTGCGAGGCGGGACGCGAGAGTTCTGGGGCAAACGGCGGGGAGGTTTGAACAAAGGAGGGGGAAGAGGGCATAGGGTGGTATCGGCCCAAGGGGGGGAGGGCCAGCACGATGGGGAGGTGAGCCAGAGCGGTTGGCGGGGGGTAAGGCGGAACCGGTGGGGGCGGGGGGGCGGAATGGGATTGCAAGGGACGGAGTGGGAAACGAATCGGATGGGACGGCGGCCGGTAGAACTGTGGTACAACAGGGAAACAGGACCAGGAGCAGCACGGGGCGATTGGGTTCTGCACAGAAGTGAGTCAACGGAGCGGACATGCACACGGCCAGCGACGAGATCAAAAGCGAACGTGGAGCGGCGGAGAGCACGAAGGCGAGTCCGTCGCACCAGAACGGCACGGCGGGCGAGCGCGATGCGGAGATGAATGCTGAGGGACGCTCGCTGGTTGAGCGGGTGCGGGCGCGTGTGGGCGAGACGGTGATCGGTCAAGAAGACGTGGTCGAGAGCATTCTGATTGCGCTCTTGACGGGTGGGCACCTCTTGCTGCAAGGCGTGCCGGGGCTTGCCAAGACGCTGCTGGTCAATGCGGTTGCTCGGGCGATCGATCTGGGCTTTGGGCGCGTGCAGTTCACGATCGACTTGTTGCCGTCGGACATTGTGGGCACGGAGATTCTGGAGAGTGTTTCGGGTGGCGGTGTGGCAGGTGGTGGGCTTGGGGGCTTTCGGGTTCATAAGGGCCCCATCTTTACCAATCTGCTGCTGGCCGATGAGATCAACCGTGCGACGCCGAAGGTGCAGAGCGCGCTGCTGGAAGCGATGCAAGAGCGTCGCGTGACGATCGGCACGCACGGGCTGAGCCTGCCGACACCGTTCGTGGTGATCGCGACACAGAACCCGATTGAACAGGCGGGCACGTTTGAGTTGCCCGAAGCGCAGTTAGACCGGTTTATGCTGTGCCAGCGGTTGGATTACCCGGCCAAGGGCGAAGAGGTGCGGGTGGTTCGGCAGAGTCTGTCACTGGGGCTGAAGCGAGCGGAGGAATCAGATCGTGGTGGCGAAGGCGCTGCGCCGCGGACGGCGTTTGACGCGATTAAGCACGAGCCGGTGGTCAGGCTAGATGAGTTGAGCCGTGCGATGGAGAGCGTGCAGCGGATTCACGTGAGCGATGTGTTTCTGGAGCATTGTGTGGAACTGGTCAAGCGGACGCGTGGGTGTTCGGATGTTGATCTGGGCTGCTCGCCGCGAGCGGGGATTGCGCTGGCGCAAGCGGCGCGGGCGCGGGCGTTTATCCGTGGACGGGCGTATGTGGTGCCGGAAGATCTGTTTGCGCTGGCGGAGTCGGTGCTGGTTCACAGGATGCGATTGACGTATGAGGCGATGGCACGGGGCCTCACGGGGCGCGGGGTGTTGCGGGGCCTGATGGACGAGATGGCCTGAGTGCTTGATCGAAGGAGCGGCGTGGGCACGATTGCGCAGAACCTTGAGTTGTTGCGAGCGCCGGCTGAACTGACCGCCGCGCGGTTTGAGTTGTCGGTGCGCCGGCTTGCCGACGAGATAACGTATGGCGCGGATGACTCTCGCTTCGTGGGTTCTGGGATTGAGTATGCGCAGTCGCGTCCGTTTGTATGGGGAGACTCGGTGCGTGCGATCGACTGGCGTGTGACAGCGCGGACGGGTCGGACGCATGTGAAGGAGTATGTGGCGACCAAACGGGTGAGTGTGTGGATCGTTGTCGATACCTCCGCGTCGATGGCCGCGAGTTCGACGGCGCTGAGCAAGCGAGATCTAGCGGTGTGGTGCGCGTCGGTGATGGCGCTGGTGGGGCTTGGTCGGCAAAGCCCGGTTGCGGTTGTGGGG
>JBGSRG010000206.1:0-4768 GCA_041737685.1 Phycisphaerales bacterium
CTGCGGAGTGTCGGGCCCGGGCCGGCGATTTCGTTCGTCCGCAACGAGCCGGGCATGAGCGGTAACGACGACTGGTGGCGGGCCAACTTTCTGGGCCTGTTCCAGTATCGTGTTGGCACGGTTGTGAAGTATCAGGTGGCCGCGTGGCGCAACAACCCGCCGCAGGGCGAGTTGAAGTCTTCAACCAGTTCGTTCACAGTGAAACTCGCCTGGCCCGGGGCGGGTGCGGGGTCGTCGTCGCCGGGGCTGGGCTATCCGGGCGTCTCGTTCTGGAAAGAGGAGGCGATCTTCGGCAACACGTTCTGCGCGGGCATGATCGACCGCAACGGCACACTCTACGACTTTCACTTCCCGACGGTCGGCGGGATTTATGGTGTGAGCACGCGCAACGAGGGCTATGTGGATGGGCTGGACACGTTTCCGGCGGGCCTGCCGCCGGGCTGGCGCGGGCAGATGCATGTGAATCAGGCGATGCCGGGTATTCGCGTGGACAATCTCACACACTGGCTGAGCAACCCGAACGGTGCCTCGTACACGAACGTTCAGCAGGACTACGAGTCCGACTCGAACACGATCGTTACGTCGCAGTCGCTGGCGACCGACGGCGGTGCCGGCTCGATCTCGATCGTGCAGCGAGACTTTGCACCGGCGGGCGTGGCGTTTCCATTGACCGTTGGCGGCGTTGGGCCGAACGAGCAACCGATTCGCCATCTGTATGTCAAGCGCATGACGCTGACCTACACCGGCCCGGAGCCGGCCAAGAGCATCGCGGTCTACCAGTATCTCGATCCGGCGATCAACGGCGGCGATCAGTACGACGTGATGTTCTTTGATGCCGCCCGTGGCATCATGTGCGCCTATGACAAGACCACTCGCACCGTGACGGGCACGGGCGCGTCGTTCCCGCCGAGCAACGAGTACAACCCCACGACCTCATCAGGCTACTTCAAGAACGTGGCGCTCTATCTGGGTGCGGGGTTCAAGGTTGAGCCCAGCGCAGTGCCCGGCACGCCCGATCTGGCGACCGATTCGTGGCGCGATACCTCGACGGACGACTCGCAGGGCTGGATCGGGCGTCGTATCACGCTGGTTGCGGGCCAGAGTGTCGAGGTGACTTTCAGCATGGTTGGCGGCCACTTGCGGCCCGAGCCCTTCACCAACCCGATGCCGATCAACGACGGCGTCTATGACACGCAGATCGTACCGGCCTTTGCATGGCTCAACGCACAGAACACCGCCGCCCTGCAGGCACAGACCGACGCGCACTGGAGCGACTGGCTCGCGTCGGGTGTGACGGTGGACACGCCAGACGACGAGATTGATCGCGTGTTCAAGCGCGGACTCTTGGCGACGGCGTTGCACGTTGATGGCGTGAATGGCGGTGTGATCGCAGGGTTTCACAACGGGGCCTATCCCTATGTGTGGCCACGCGACGCGGTTTATGCCGCGATCACGCTGGCACGGACGGGCCATCTGTCTGAGGCTGCGGGCGTCTATGACTTCATGCGAGAGACGTGCTTCCGCGAGTTTGAGCCGTGGGGTCGGCTGGGCTTCTGGAAGCAGAAGTACTCGACCGATGGCTTTGTCATCTGGGGTGCTCCGCAGATCGACGAGACCAGCGCGTTCCCGTGGGGCCTGCGGTATCAGCACCAGATGACCAACGACCCAGCGTTGCTGAGCGCGAACGTCGAGCAGGTTCGAGACAGCGTGCAGAGCATGACGCGCGACTCGGCGGACTCTCGTCTGCGCTACGAAGAGTCAGTGAATCTGGTGTACTCGAACAATGTTTGGGAGGACAGTTACGACACGTTCGTCTACTCGAACGCGAGTGTGGCGCGAGGTCTGGCCGACGCCGCTGCGATTTTCTCGTCGCTGGGTCTGAACGCTGAGGCGGCCGATGCGCAAGCCAAGGCCGATTTGGTCAAGGGCGGCCTGGACGCGCGTCTGGACTGGAACGGCGAGAACTGTGACGTGAGTCAGTTGGGTGTTGTTCATCCCTTTGCGCTCTATGACCCGACCGACGCGCGGGTGGCGCTGGTCGTCAATCGAATCAACGGCGTGGCCAACGACCGATTCGGCAACAACCAGCCGCTGGTCAACTTCTCGGGCGAGCATCAGGACACGATCAATCGCTATTGGGGCGACACCTATTGGAACGGCGGGCCGTGGTTTTTGACGACGCTCTGGTACGGTCAGTATTACGCGCAACGGCAGGACCGGAACCCCGGCACGGCCGACATCGACAACCATCTCTATCGCCTGAACCTCTCCATCGACCGGCTTGGCCCAGCGGGGATGGGCGCTGAGCAGATTGCCTATGGCAGCGGCGGCGGTGCCTCGCTGCTCTATCCGGGTGAGCAGGACTTCAAACTTCAGACCGCCTGGCCCAACGCTTGGGAGAGCATGTCAACGCTCGCCGATTCGATCATGCAGTTCGTGGACTTCACGCCCGACGCTGCGAACAACACGATGCACCTTGAGCCCAAACTGCCCGCGGCGTGGAGCACGATGACCATCAACGGCCTGCGTTTGCGCAACGATGCCGCGGGCTTGTCCTTCGACACGTCGGCGACGGTCGGTCTTGATGCCGGTCGGTGACAATGAGCCTGAACAACATGGGTGACAGCGGTTTGCGAGTGCTACCGGTGCTTCGAGTGCCCGCCGGTCGATCCGCGTGCGGCGTGCGGTTCAACGGGACGGCCATCGCGTATCGCCTTGAGCGTTCAACAGACCGGCTGACCCCGGCGGCGGGTTTGAAGTTGATTTCGGGCGTGAATCAACTCAAGATCACGCCTGTTGCCCGTCTTTCACCAGCCTTCAACGCCGATGGTGCGGCAGATCTGCTTGATCTGCTCGACTTTGTCAGCGAATGGTCAGCGCAACTCGGGACGTCTGGCCCAGGGCTGGGTGCCGACGTGAACTCGGAGGTGAGCGTGGACCTGTTGGACTTGCTTGAATTTCTCGGGGCGTGGCTGCCAGGATGCGTTTGATCGTCGGTCTGCATCCTCGTTGACACTAGGGTTTTCACTTGTTTTCTTCAACTGGCTGGCCATTCTTCGCTCGGTCGAGCATCCTTGAAACTGCAGCGACGAATCGTCCGTAGCGTCTGGAGCGAAATCTCTGGTTGATCTGATTGTTCGGTTCGGGTTTGATGGGCTGTGTGGAACGATCGGGGCGAGCTGGCTCCGTGCCCTTTCGGGCCGCTGTGTGGGTTTGTTGAACGTAGTCTTTTCTGTGTTGCGTGCCTGAACGATCAAAGATGATCCGACGGGGTGTCAACCGTTTTCTGAACCTCTGCCGGGTGCCCGGTAGACATCTGAAGAAGGAGTCCGCATGTCCGATTCTTGTAAAGCCCGAGCAGTTTTCTGCGCGGCGGCCCTCGCGGCCACCGCGGGCATGGCGTTCGCTGATGGCGCCGACGTGATCGTGGGCGAGTTGCTGCCACAGTCGGGTAGCGCGGCGTTCAAGGCTGGCCCGGTGGGCAGCACGGTGGTGTTTTCGGTGGGCACAACGTCGTGCAACAAGGGCGATGTGGAGTTTGAGTGGTTTGCCTCGACCAACCGCCACCCCGTCATCGGACAGAACCTGTTCAAGTTGGACAACGGAAGGTTCATTCATGTGGGACAGTCTTGGCTGAAGCACGGCTTCACGGCGTTGCAACAGAACGCTTGTGGTCTTGGCTGCCAACCGTCGGGAACGGGGACGTTGCTTGGCGTGGGTTGCTCAGATCCGTACGGTGCGAGCCTGAACGCCGGCCAGGGAAGCGCGGGACCGAAGTCGCAGGTGAACGCCGCGAGCGGTGTGTTCACGTACCCCGTGCAGTACTCCGCCACGATGACCGCCGCGAACAACTCGGCGATCGCCCGTCGCTTGCAGACGCCGCTCTCGGCGTACACGGCGACTGCACAGTGGTTTGTTGAAGGCCAGTACGTGGCACAGGACGACGCACAGAACGGCAACAAGAACAACAACGCCTCGTACCGGCGTGCCACGATTGCCGCGACGACCAACGGCGGCGGCGACGTGACCGACCTCACCCTCAGCCTGACCGGCTCGACGGTTCGCGAAGTTCCGGCGATCTTCGCCTGGCGCGACCACGGCAACGGGCCAAACACACCCGACAACACCGTGCAGATCGCCTCCTTTGATGTGCCCGACGATGGCCGGTTCATCCAGGGTGTCAAAGTCATCCAGGTCAGCCCCACGCTCTGGCGTTACGAGTACGCGATGCAGAACCTGAACTCGCACCGTTCGGGCCAGTACTTCCGCGTGCCCTTCCCCGCCGGCACAACCATCACCAATGCCGGCTTCCACAATGTGCCATACCACTCGGGCGAACCGCACGACAGCACGCCGTGGACGACCAGCATCGACACGTCGCAGATCTCGTGGGCTGGGCCTGCCTATTCCGGCGCTGACCCAGCAGGCAACGAGCAGACCGCAAACGCACTTCGCTGGGGCACGATCTACAGTTTCTGGTTCGAGGCCGACGTCGGCCCCGGCACGGGCGACGGCGGCACGGAACTGGGTCTTTTCAGGCCCGGGAGCGGAAGCCCTGTGGTGCGGTTCACCGCCCAAACGCCCGGCGGTGCACTTGTCGGTCCGCCGCTGAACGATTCGTGCGCTTCGGCCTTCCCCGTTGGCAACGGAACCTTTGCCTTCTCGACCGTTGGTGCCACGAGCGAAGGCCCCGACGCCTGCTCCTTCTTCGGCAGCGCCGCGATCAACCAGGACATCTGGTTCCGGTACACGGCACTTGCCGACGGAC
>JBGSRG010000226.1:0-6099 GCA_041737685.1 Phycisphaerales bacterium
GTCCGTCCGGGTTGTCGGCAGCGGCTGCATCGCGACCGCCACGCCAATGGCGCTGAACACCATGGCGCACACCCACAACACCGGGAGCGCACGCGCAGACTGACTTCTCACCTTCGACATCCCATCTCCACGCTGAACAGCCCCCATTGGCCCAGAATCGCAACACACCAACCCCACACCCTTGCTGTACGCTCTCACCCTAATGCAGGATGCACTTCCGCTCGCACGCCCTGCCCGCCACCGCCTCTCGAAGGCTTTCGAGGGCTCTCGTCACTCGGATGCTCGGGCCACAGCAACCCATAAACGGCCCGGAAACCTTGCTGCCGCTGAATCGAACCCGAACATCGGCAGATTCCGGGTGTCGGTTTGCCACCGCTCTGAAGGTCCTGTGGCGAACCCGCCGTATCGACCGCGCGATCTCCACTTCTCGGACTTTCGTTCGTTCAGGGCCTCTGCGCTGCGCCACCCGCGCCGGGCCGCATCAGCGACTCTCGCTTCGGCTACCCCGCACCCATCACTACCCCCAAGTCCCTTCTCAAGGCCAACTCCCAAAGCCCATACTGCATTAACGCCGCTTAGGCACGCAAAACGTGCGAAACGCCCGTCCGCAGTTCCGGGCAAAGCCCACGATGCGCTGCATCATCGATCAATCGCTCAATTGCGCTCAGTCCTTGCGCGCCCATATCCAGCGTGAGCCTCGTCACGTACAGATCGATGTAAGCGTCGACCTGCTTCAGCGACAACGAAGGGTCATACCGCCCGGCATATTCAACCGACCGCGCCCGATGTTCCAGCGCGTGCCGCACCGAGCGGTCCAGCAAATCGTTCAGCCGAGCCAGCGTGCCCCCACCGTGCCGTTCATCAAGATCGCGCCGCAGCGCATTGCCACCCAACGGCAGTGGCAGCCCCGTCTCTTGAAGCCAAACCGCCCCAAAGTCCACGCACTGCACAACGCCATGCTGCCCATACGTCAACTGCGACTGATGAATCAGCACCCCTGCCTCGATCGTTGAGCCATCCGCGAGCCGTTCGCGAGACGCCACCGAGTCCAGAATCGTGTCAAACGGCCGCTCGACAATCCTTTCGGCCCAGTCCGCAGGGCCTGACCAACCCATCAGCCCACACAGTCGTGCAAAGGCCGTTGTCTTGACACCCGGCACAGCGATGCGGACGCTCGCGCGATCCAGCAACGCTCGCACGCCAACTTCCCAAGCCCCGTCACCGACATCTGCGCCGACCGAGCTCGCAAGCGCAGCATTTAGCACCAGTTTCGGGCCATATCCCTCGCCCATCGAAGATCCGCACGCAGTCAAGATGTACCGATCCGACACGTGCGCATAAGTGAAAATCGAAAGCGCCGTGATGTCCAGATCGCCCACCTCGATCGCCCGTCGGTTCAGCACCGCGATATCCGCCGGCAACGAGCGAAACCGAAACGGGCCACAGTCCAGTTCCGCTGCCGAAAGCACACGCGACGGATCTGCCGGATCAACCATGCCCGTCAGCGGCCACCACATGAACACATCGTCAGGGTCTGGAGAATGGGCGATCGTCAGGTCGATCATGCGCGTGCCCGCCCCTCTTGCCTTTCACCCATCCGCGAGACACACCCGGGCCACACCCCGCGGTCGCACGAGCCCACGCTCAACGCGGCACCGTCACAGGCGCAGGCTCAACAATCTCGACCCGGTCGCGGGCCAGATCCCATCGCAATCGCTTCGCCGCCAATGGCGCTGCCGATTGATCGTCAAAGAACGTCGTGACATTCGGCGCCAGGCTCGACGCCTCGATCACACCCTGCGAAACGTCATACGAGGCGCGCTCGGCGACAATTCGCTTGCTGTCAGCGCTCTCGATCAGCACGTCGCCCTCGCTCAGCGACGATGCGAGCCGGCCCACCCGCAACGACGGGTTCGCCACTGCCATCTCCGGTGTCACCAGCAGCGCTGTCAGCCGATCGCACGTCAGCCGAGCCCACGGCTCATCGCCCGGCGGCTGATGCACCATCTCGACGCCGTTGCGAATCTCCATCCGAGAAGCCTCACGCAGCAAAGCAAAGTCGCCCTTCCAGCGAAACCGCGTGGTGCCGCGTGCCGTGTCGCCGCTCAGAGGGTCGCTCTCGCTCTTGCCACCTTCGTTCTCTCGCTGATCAAACACCACCGCCTGCCCCGCATCGGGCACTCGCAGTGTTCCCGCCGTCTCGCTCGCGATGATCCGCGGCCCGTCGAGATAAATGATCTGCGCCAACTTCCGCTCAGCGCCCTGCGAATCTGGCTCGGCTCGCGTGTAGCGACGCGACTCGATCGACGCGTTCTTTCCGCCCTCGATATCCAGAACCGAACCCATCGCTTCCGCCCGATCCAGCGTGCGTTCGCCGCCCAGCAACCCCGTCCGCACCGGGCCATCGCCTGAACGCATATCCGTTGCTGACATTCCAGCATCCGCGCCCGTTGAAAGCACCTCAACAGAACCAGCCTCAGCCGAACCGCCGCCAATCTCCGCCCGTGCCGATGGTGCCGCCTTCGCTGGCGTCTGAAAGTACAAGTGCAATCGGTTTGACTTCAACACGTCCGACGCAAGCGGACCCGTCGCCGTCGCCACCGTCTCTCCGTCACATCGAATGTGCCCGGCGGCCCCCGCTGGCTCCTCAAAGAACATCGACTTGGTCCACGTCACTACCAGTCGTTCGGGGTCATCATCCCGCCGACCGACCGGATCAAAGCGGTGCTCGAACGATCCGGCACCAAACGCCCGAACAATGGGCGAAGCCGATGCTTGCGTGGTCGCACCCGCATCGGTCGTCCCGCCCGCTTCGGGCATTTCAACCTCGGCCCCGCACAGCGTGTGATCAAAGCACACGCTCAACTGCTCGCTCAGCAGTTTGGAAGCATGGTCATACACCTCGACTCCGCCCACAAAGTCGGCGGTGCGAAGCTCGCTCGTGATCGTCTCATCCCGAGTATGAAACAGAAAGGTTGCTTGCTCTGACCACTCCACACGGCTTAGCGGCGAGAGCGCATCCGCCGTCAAAGAACGCAACGGGCGCTGCGGACCAAACTCGTCGCGCCCATCGTCCCTATCGGCCGCGGCCAGCACCCCCGCACCCGCCATCTTCACCCGCCCGTCGTTGGCATACGCCATCACGTCATCACCCAGAAACAACCCCGATCCGGGCAGATTCACCCACGCCCGGCCCGCGTTCTCGCTTCCACGAAGCCGAAGTTCGCGCGTCGTGACCGCATAATCCAGAATCGCACTCCGGCCCGTGCCGCCTGTGCCCGCATCCCGAAATCGAACTCCGACCGACTTGCTCGCCGTGAACCGCGCGTGCAGGTGGTTCGACTCTGGCAGTTCCGCAGGGGCCGACTCCAGCGGCGCCGCCGTCAGCGTGCCGCGCCATGAAAGCACAACATCACTCGATGCTCCGGCAAACAGCGTGCGCTTGGCTCCGTCGCTGGCACCGTCGGTGGCAACAGCGCTCGCGCCCTGCACACGACTCACGCTCATCATTCGCGGCGCGACCACAGCCGACTCGGCGCTGGCATCAGCGAGAATCACCTCGCTGGCACGCCGCACGACCGCGCTCGCCGCAAGGTCCGCTTCTGAACCTGACCGCGACAACTTCGCCACGGCAGACTTTGGAGCCACGCCGGGCGCATCCGGGATCCGATTGTCCACCACCCGAGTCCACACTTCGAGCGCATCGGCCGTCAACTTGCGGCCCGTCTGCGTGACGATCACCTCATCCAGGAAAACCGCGCGATACAAGTCTTGATCGACAATCGCGACCGCTCTTTGCTCCGTGGGAACACTGGGAGTGAGCGGCTTGCCGTTCTCGTCCGACGTGTTCTCGCCAAGTTGCAAAGGCTTCGCCACTTCGCCCGCGTCCGCCAACGTCGGCGGAGCATCGCTCCCCTCATTCGCATCTGACTCCGCGCCCGCCTCTGCCCCACCACGCCCGCTCGGAACCGCGCCCGCTTCACCGCTCGTGTCTGCAATCGCATACCGGATCAAACCCGGTCCCGAAACCGTCAAGTACTCCAGCCGATTGTCTACCTGATTGCCGCGAACCAGCAACGACTGCGCATCAAACTGAATCGAACGCGTCGAGATGCGAACCGGCTCCGCCGTCGACAGTTCCAGCAAAACCGAATCGAAGGTCGCTCGCTGCATCACTGCTAGCAGCCAAGGCTCATCCCGATCCGCATCGCGCTGCCGACCGGTAGCGCCGCCACCTTTCGCCCCCACCACCGCCCGTCCGCCCCCAGGCCGCGCAGCGCCAATCTCAGGGTCGTCCGCCCGAAACACGCTCGCTACCACGTTGCCCTCAAACGTGCCGTTCTCGATCTGGCTGTCCGTCGCCGAGGGCTTCTTGATCGTGCCCGCGTCGGCCCGAACGTGCATCGCTTGCCCGTCCTTGAAGTAGAACCAGGCTCGCGGCTCTCGCAGCCGGTAGACCCCCGCGCCCATCGGGTCCAGACGTTCGAACAACAGTTCCCACTCCACCCGGTTCGGATCGTTGCGATCAACCGCCTGAAACCGGCCCGTCGTCTGCGCTGCGATATCCACCACATCACTGCCGAAGTTTGGCGGATCAGTCGAGATATCCACCGGAAGGTCTTGCCCGTCCCGGCCCGGAGCCGTCCGGTTGTTGATCGCCACCAGCAAAACCACCCCTGCAAGCACCAACGCCAGCGCCCCGGCGAAAACCAGTCCCGCCGATCTGCCCTTTGCCTGTCCACGAGGCCGTAACTTCATGCCGGAGTGTATCTGAACCGCCCCCACACGAACACACCCGGCCATGCTTGCGCCTTAGGCGCAAAAACCACCCGCCACGTCCGCAGAAGTTACACCTTGATGCCTTCTCGCACGCACCGTCCGATACCTCTCGTCCGGCCATGATTCTCGGACGGCGTATCCGCCGGAATCACTGGGCCTTCGGAGGCACACGAGCATGTTTTTGCTGACTCTCATCCAGCGTCGCGTTGGCTTCGGCGGTCTGTCGGCAACTCTGGACGCACAGGCCATCGACGCCTGGCGAACCAGCCCCGATCGCGAGGCCCGCTCCAGACTCTTCGATGAGATTATCTCGCGTAATCCCGGTGCAACCCTCGAGTTCCTCGACGAGTTCACCACCGATGATCTGGCCGAGTACGTTGACCACCTGCGCTCCACCATCACGCCGCGAGGCCGACTCGCCCGCTGGTCGCCCAAGACGACAACCCGCGGCATCTGCTCTCGCGCAGCGCGTTGTTGAATCTTGCGGTGCCCCGCACCGCACCACCAGTCAGTACCGCAATCCCGGTCTTCTCTCTCTCGCAGGCACTCGGGCTCCGACGGGCCGTGGCAGACTCGTCGGCGCCCGAGTTGCCGTTTTGAGCCGGGCCCACCCGCGACAGCCCGTTCCGATTCCAGTCAAGGTCCGATCACGCCGATACCTGCTCCGAACCCGGGCAATCGGCCACGCCGAGTCCGCCCACGTGCTGCGCTCGCACCGAGTTTTCCGATAGCTCCGCAGCGCAGCCTGATCTGGGTTCGCCTCACGCGGGCGGAGTCCGCTGCGGCCGTCAATACAGCAAGCGGATCGTCCGCCGGAGGGGCGTGTCGATCCTGCCTTCCTGAACATGCGGAGAAGACCGTGAGCCACACCCGATTCGCCATCATCCCGGCCTGCGCCCTGGCCTTCATCGCCGTCGCCGGCGGTTGCAACCAGCAACCACTCACATCGGGGCGATGGGCCACAGCGCCCACTGCGACCAACACCACAACCAACACCGCAACGCCCGCCCTGACCGCCTTTGACCACAACTCGCAACAGCCCGCGGTTTCGAGCCAAACCCGCGGAAATCGCGGCTTTGATCCGCTCTGGATCGAGTCCGCCGCCGCCGCAGAGCGCTCTCCTCGCAACGCCCAAGGCTGGGAACCCTACAGAACCACCAACACCGGCACCGTGAGCCTCGGCACCTCGGGCACCGTGTACGCTTTCGCCGACAAACCGGTCATCGACCCGCAGGGCGAAGTCGCCGCGTTTTGCGACAGCACGGATCGCTGGCTGCCGCTCGTTTGCACGATGAATGTGACCGTCGCCACCGAGCAGGT
>JBGSRG010000250.1:0-8229 GCA_041737685.1 Phycisphaerales bacterium
GCCACCGCTGGAAGCGGCGACGTTCTCTCTGGCGTGCTCGCGGCCTTCATCGGTCAGTTTGTCGGCACCGCCACTCGCCTAGGCCACGCCTCAGCAGACTCGCCTTCAGGCTCGAACCTTGATCTGTTTCAGGCGACGTGCGCCGCGGTCCATACCCACGGCCTGGCCGCCGAGCAATGGGCGAACAAGGCCCAAGCCAGCGCCGGCATGCTCGCGACCGATCTTTGCGACCAACTCCCCAGCACGGTCGAGCGGTTGCGATGTCATCAGCCCACCTGAGAAGGCAAGGGCCAGCAAACTCAGTCGTTGATCCGCGGCACAGCGCTCGCCACAAGTCTGATCGCCGGCGTCGAGTCTCGACCGCCCACACGCGTATCCGCATCGTCGTTGGGCACGATCGAAAGGTCGATCGTGGCCCGAACCAGCCGCGGGCCCGGCTCGTACTCGACGATGAAAGTCGCCTCAGCAAGATCGGTGAGCAACGGACGCTCTTCCAAGATCGAGTCGTCGGCGCCATTCTTCAGCACGTACCACAACTCAAACCGGGTTCGATCACCCGACAGCGGCTGATCGGTGTCGCGTCGCTCGATCCGCGTTCGACGATTCACACCGTCTTCCAGGTCCTGCGCCGTGGTGAACTCGATCCAACTGCTCGTGCCGGGGTTCTGCGTCAGGTCAAACACGTCGGCCGGATATGGCTGAAAGTCAGAAGCGGTCCTCAGCATCGCCTGCAAGCGGTGCATGACAATCCTCGACACCACGTGCGTGGATGCCGACTCGGTCGTGTCCTTGTACGCCAGCCAAGAAGCATGGAACGCCGTCAGCGTTGCCGTCAGCAGCGTGGCGCTGATCGTGAGCGCGATGAGCATCTCGACCAGACTGAACCCGCGCCGCGTGGCCAATCGATGCCCCGCCCCGCCACTGCTGTCCAAAGTTCTACGGCAACTGAACACTTGGCTTCTCATCGCTTTCCCTCCCGATAGGTGTCCGGCAGCGAGACCGACGTGAGCGGCAGCAGCACGCCGTCAGGCATCGGAAGGTCAGGCCTCCAGTTCAGTTCGATCCGCCCGTAGCCATAAAAGGGCACCACCACCGCGCCCGCGTTGATCTGTGCGGTCGTGGGCGTCTGCTCCGGGCCGATGTCCGGCAAGCCATCTCCATCAAGATCCCAGCCGACGATTCTCTGCCCGCTCACCGTCGGCAGCGTCTCGGGGTCCAGCGCTTCGCCATCGCCGTCCTCCGGGCCAAAGTAGCCAATACTGGAGTTAAAGTTCGCCGGGTTGCCCACGGCCTCACCCCGAAGCAACAGCGGTCCTTCGCCCGCGATCGGGGCGTAAGTCAACAGCAGCGTGCCGTCCAGTTTCGTGTTGCCACGAATATCCAACAGCCCCGCCACAATCGTGCCCTGAAGTTGAATGCTCTGCGACTCGGTGCCGTCGCCGTAGGTGTCCGTCGGGCTGTTGAACGATCCGAGATCGACCGAGTAGTGCGGCGTCAGCAGGCTCGACTTGGCGATCTCTTCGCGGTCCGACTCGTCGGGATTCAGCGACGGGTTCTCCGGACTCTCCGGGTGCTGCTGACTGAAGCGCGTCTTGCCCGTAAACTGCAACTTGTTCCTCACGTGCGTGAACGCCACTGGCGTGTCGCTCGTCACGCTGCCCACAAACAGGCAATCGTGAAAGCGCACGTTGTTGCTATAGATCTTTGTGTCGCGAGCAGCGCCCGTCCGAACCGCTCCAGCGATCGTCGGCGGACTGTCGAAGTCGTCGTAGTTCGCCGGCCCGTCCAAAATGTTTCCCGACGTGTACCGCACAAAGTCGCTCTTGTCCAGCGGATCGATCGAAAACTCCGGCTTGCCCGTCGCTTCCGACCACACACGCTTGCCATAGTTCGACCACTGCGGGTGCGAGTTGTCCACGTACGTTCGAACAAACGTCACGCCAACGAACGTGCAGTTGACGAACAGTCCGTTGTTACCCTCCGGAATCTGCACATTCCTAAAGGTCATGTTCTCATAGCGAGATCGGTAGTACCAGTCGCTGAAAGCCGGCGAGCCAAAGGGCACCTTCTCATACAGGTGTCGGCCGGTGCGTGCCAGCACGTACGAGTCATCCAGATTCGCCCGCCAGAATCTCGCAGCGGTCGCGTCGGTATTCGATTCGGTATAACTCGGCAGGTCGCCCGTCGAAACACCAATCTGCGTCGCCACCTGCTGCTCGAATGATGCGCCGTCCGCCGCTAAGTGCAGCGGGTTCTGTGCATCGGCGAATGAATCGCGGTCAACCTCAGGCAGTTCATCGTCCGACGCGCCATACTGCTGCGGAGTTTCGCCGCGATCCGGACGAATCGGACCCCGCAATTGAGCCGCGTAAGCATCCTGCACACTCGCCCACGCCTGCTGCGTCACCTTGAACGACAGCCGACCGTGAACCTTCGCGTACTGATCGCGATGATCGATGTACCCATCGCGCCAGCCCAGCACGCGGTCGCGTACGGCACCGGTTCTTGGGTCCACGTCCACAATCGTCTCGCCCACGTTCCATCGGCCATTGCTGTTGCTATCGACAAAGCCCCACAGCCCGTTCCGATTTCGGTCCGGGTTCGATGAGTCAATCAGCAGCGCCAAATCCTCGTCCGCCGTGAACTCCGGCGAACCGGGGTCGCTGGCCGCAGGCGTACCCGCCGTCAGCGCGTTCGAGAGTTTCAAGCGGCCATCGCCGTTCGTGTCATACCTCGCGATGAACAGATCAAACTCATCGACATAGCCGTCACTGTTGGCGTCCGCAAACGCCTCTGGTGGAAAGTTGCCGTCCGGGTCGATCGCACCAACCGCCTCGCCCTCGATCGCGTGCCCGACACGAAGCCGGTTGTCGCCGTCGGCATCACCCGCCGCCAGCGCCGCATAGAACGCGTTCAGCCGGTCGTCCAGCGAACTGTCGATACCCAGAAAGTCGGACTTCATCGTCACTGGGTGGCCGAATTCCTGGCTCACATCCGAGTAGCGTGCGCCCAGGTTGCCCGTAATGCGAACGTTCTTGCCGATCAGAATGCGCGAAGGCGAAAGAATCGCGTGCGAAGGCTGCTTCACAACCCGAAAGTCCTGCTGAATCTGCCGCACGATCGGCCGAACAACGTCACCCTCTGGTCCGCGGCTGTACACAAAGTCAGAACCCGCCGATCCGATCGAGCTGTATCCCGTTACGATCACGCGAACATCCGTGCCGTTGGCCAGAGGCGCATACGTAATCTGATAGGCCGCAGCGCGAACCCCGTCCACGCTCGCGTCCCCATCAACCGCCACCAAACCCGTGCGCAACCAGCCCGTCTCGGCGTACTCAGATGTGTCGATGGTGCCCGATGGCTCGAACGCCGATGCCTCTTCGGGGAAGCCACTCAACACCAGCACATTCCCGTCGTGCAAGTGCGACGCCAGCACCGCGTCGGCCAGACCGCCCACGGCGATCGAGTCCGCCCGCCCACTTCGTGCCGGGCGTACCTCAACTCTGCCGTCATCTACGCTGAAATCGCCCTGCCAGAGCCGCGCCCCAAAGTCCCCACTCACTGCGCCCTTGTCCACATAGAACCGGCGCGTCGCCTCTGCCAGCGTCTGCTGTGCCACCCGCAGCCCCGTCTCGGCGGCGCCCATCGAGCGGATCACGTGCAGGTGCGTGTTTGCGGTGCGAAGGTTGCCTTGGCTGGCGATCGCCATCGCCACCGCCAGCGAACCGAACATCACCATGAACATCATGGCCAGCACGCTCGTCACGCCGCGCCGAGAGACCGCCAATCGCTTCGGCTTGGTTCGCCGCCCACTCGGACAACGACCTCCGCCTTGACGCACTTCGGTTCGAGTACTCATACGTTCGGTCCCCAAAGCCTCAACCGTTCCAGAACCCCGCCACCAAGCCATCATCGCTCCAACGCCGCCAGCGTGACACTTCGCTCGCCGCACAGCGCTCACACAACACCGCCTAAGCGGCACTCGCATCACGGCACGATCCATGTCACCACCGACACCGTCTGCGCTGCGGCATCAAACGGACCCTGATACGTCACGGTCACCGTCACGCGCAGCGGGAATCGATCAACCGCCAGCCCCGCGAAGACGCCCGCCTCTGCCTCCAGAATCTGCTCGGGCGGATACTCCGTCGAATAGTTTGTCGGGTTGACTTTCTCGACGGCGACACGCTGCGTCCAGCCCGCCAAGGGCACCGCAACGCCATCGGCGGTGCGCAGAATCTCGCCGCCAGTCGTCACCTCAGGAATCACCTCCCCGAAGGCATCGACCGGTCCAACCAGATCACCATCATCGCGACCGGGCGTGCCGTTGAAGGTCAGCCGCAGCCCGTCGAAGTCGTCCAGATCGTCATAGTCATTGACCTCGACCTCGCCTGGCTCGGGGCCCCAGCCGCGCAGTTCGCCCACGCCGCCCGCGCCCTCAACAAAGTACAGCCCAGTCGTCGGGTCGTGCCGCGGCAGCCGTCGCGTCATCTCGCGAATCTCATTGGCAAGATACGTCGCGGTCGCTGCGTGGCTGCTCCAACCGTTGGTGCGGATGAAACTCTGCTGCGCATCGATCAGCGCCAGCACGCCCACACCGATAATGACTAGGGCCAGCGAAGTTTCGATCAGAGTGAAGGCGCTGCCACTGCGCCGCACGAGCCGCCGAGCGCTCAGCCCGGCCGAACCGCCGCGTGAACGTTGAAGTTGGACCATGACCGCGCCACTCCTGCCGGCCGAAGCCGCCGGGCAAGCCAACACGCCTCCGAATAACCTCCGACTCCCCCCACAATCGGTCAGCGAACGATCTGGCTCATCTTGAAGATCGGCAGAATGATCGCCATGGCGATGAATCCAACGATTGAACCCATCAGGATGATCATGACGGGTTCGATAAGCGACGTGACTGCCCGGATCTTCTCCTTCAACTGCTTGGCGTAGTAGCCCGAGATCTCGTCGAGCACCTCGCCCAACTTACCGGACTCCTCGCCCGCGCTGATCATCTGCACGACCGCCCGTGGCAGCAGGGTGGTCTTCAGCAGCGGAGCCGCGATCTTCTTGCCCGTCTTCACGCTCGCGTACACCGACTTCCACAGCCCCTTGTACAGCCGGTTGCCCGAAATGTCGCCCGTGATGGCCAGCGTGTCAAGCATGGGAACACCGGCGTTGATCAACTGGCCCATCGTCTGCAACGACCGCGAGATGTACAACGCCCGGAACATGCCCTTCACCACCGGCACCATCAGTTTCATCCTGTCAAAGAAGAAACCACCGATGTCCGTCTTGCCAAAGCCCCAGATGCTCGCGATCAGCAGCACGATGGCGCCCACGCAGAAGTACCAATAACTCACCATGAAGTCTGACAACCCCATCAGAAACTTCGTGGCCCACGGCAGAATCTCCTCTTTGCCCTGGAACACCGTGCGGAACTTCGGCAACACGAACGTCAGCAAGAACACCGTCACAGCAACCGCCATGGTGCCGATGATGCCGGGGTAGATCGCAGCACCCACCACCATCTTGCGCGTCTCGATCTCCTGCGTGATGTACGCCGCGATCCGGTCCAGCATCTTCGCGAACGAGCCCGACATCTCCGAGGCCCGGACCATATTGATGTACAAGGGCCCGAACAGCTTCGGATGCCGAGCGATCGCCTCAGAGAACTGCTTGCCGCTCTCCACGTCTGTCTTGAGTTGAACGATCACCTTACGAAAGTTTGGGTGCTCGGTCTGCTCGGCGATGCCCTCAAGAGCTGCACGCAGATTGATGCCGGCGCGAATCATCACCGCCAACTGCGTCGTGAAGTCCAGCACATGCTTCGTGCGCGGCTTGCCCGCGTTCAACTCCGCGATGCGCTGACCGAAACTGCCTCCCGAAGCCGACGTTCCCACCGGCGAAACCGAGAGCACTCGGAAGCCCTGGTTGCGCAGGATGTTCGCCGCGGTCGTCACGTTGTCCGCCGCGACCACGCCGATCTGCACCTCGCCCGTATTGTTCCGAACCTGATAACGATAGTTGGGCATGGTGGGTGCTCGGTAACTCCGCGAACTTCAGTCCAATCGCATCCGAAGGCCCGGTGCCTTTTCCGCCTGCTTCCGCTCGCCCGTGGCCTGTGCCCCGTGGCTCGCGAGCTCTCGCCAAGATCACGCCACCAACTGCCGCTCCAGTTTGTCCGGATACGCCGCCTGTGCGATCGCGTCCTCGCGGCTGATCAGCCCGTTGAAATACTGCTCCGCGATCGCCGTGTCCAGCGAGCACATGCCCAGCGCCCGGTTGGTCTCGATCACGTTCGGAATCTCGAACGCCCGGTTCTCGCGGATCAGGTTCCGCACCGCCGGCGTACACAGCAGCACCTCGACCGCAGGAACCATGCCCGGCTTGTCGATCCGGCTGAACAGCGTCTGCGAAACAACCGCCTGCAGCGTGTTGGCCAGCATCGACCGAATCTGGTTCTGCTGACCCGCGGGATACATATCAATGATGCGCTCAACCGTCTGCGAAGCGTTCACGGTGTGCAGCGTCGAGAGCACCAGGTGGCCCGTTTCCGCGGCGGAGATGGCCAGCGCCGTCGTCTCCAGATCGCGCATCTCGCCCACCAGGATGATGTCCGGGTCCTGACGCAGCGCGTGCTTCAATCCGCTGGCGAAGCTCGGCATGTCCAGGCCAAGTTCGCGCTGCTCGATCAAACACCGCTTGCTCTGAAACACATACTCGACCGGGTCCTCAAGCGTGATGATGTGCTTGCGATACCGCTCGTTCATCGCCTGAATCATCGCCGCCAGCGTTGTCGACTTGCCCGAACCCGTGTCGCCCGTCACCAGCACCAGCCCTCGGGGCAGGTACGTCAGTCGAGCGATCACCTCGGGAAGACTCAGGTTCGCCAAGGGCGGCACCTTGGTCTTGATCATGCGCATCGCGATCGCCGCCGTGCCACGCTGAACGTGCGCGTTCACGCGGTATCGCGCCAACCCCGGTGCCTGGAACGAAAAGTCCGAGTCCTTGATCTGGTCGAACTTCGACAGCGCTTCCTTCGAGGCCATCGTCTCGACAAAGCCCCGGCAGTTCTCCGGCGTGATCGCCGGATACTCCATGGGCTGAATCACCTGGTGTACACGCATCATCGGCGCGTGACCGCTGATCAGGTGGATGTCCGACGCGTCGGCCTCGTAGGCCGTCTTGAGAATGTCCAGAAGGTTCATCGAGCGCTCCCGCCGTGCTGGATCCAACCGTTCAGGGTCACACGCCGCGCCGGTCGAAGCGATCCGACCGCCCGCAGCCGCTCCGCGTCAGGCCCGCCGCGCGAGCCCGACCTCGGACCGTCTGTAATCGGCCCTCCTACCCCCCGGATTGACCCACCCCATCGCACAAACAGGGCAAGCGCTGCCGCCTGTCCGGTCTACAACGACTGCTCCCACACGCCCGTCCCACGCCCCACCTTGGCTGGCCCGCAGATTGCGTTGGGCACCTTTCGCATGGATGCGTTCCCCTTTCACTCTCGCCTCTTACGCCCGTTCGCCGCCCGCGCCGTGTTCGCGCTCTCGCTCGCGCTGGCCAGCCTTGCGCTCAGCCAGCCCACTAACGCGCAACTTGTGCCCAACGGCGCAGCCGCAGCCAACGCCCAGTCCGCTCCCGGCTCTGCCCAATCCGATCCCTTTGCATCTGGCGCCGCACCGCGCGTTCTCCGCCGTGACAACCCCGTCATCTCCATACAAGAGATGGTCCGGCTCGAAAACCAGGCCGCAAGCCAACTCCGCGGCATCGGCCTCGTCACCGGCCTTCGCGGCACAGGCGACAGCGGCAGCGAACTCGTCCTGGCCCGACCCCTCGCCCAGGTTTATGCCAACAACGGCAACCCTATCGGCGACCTTAAAGCCCTCGCCAAGGCCAAGAGCGTGGCGATGGTCTCCATCTGGTGCGAAATACCTGAACAGGGTGGTCGAAGCGGCGACCGTTTCGATCTCTACGTTCGCGTCCTGCACTCGGCCACCAGTTTGAGGGGCGGACAACTCGAAATCAGCCCGATGATGGGCCCGCTCCCCGGCCAAGGCGTCTTCGCCTTCGGCTCCGGCCCTCTCATCATCGAGGACACCGAGATTCCCACCGTCGGTCGCATCCGCAAGGGTGTCCAACTCATCGAAGACGTGCGGATGTTGCCCTTGGGCAACACCTTTGACCTCATCCTCCTCCCCCACTATCGCAGTTACTCAGTCGCACGCATGATCGCGGGAG
>JBGSRG010000269.1:0-9292 GCA_041737685.1 Phycisphaerales bacterium
GTATCCCGAACGGGATTCGAACCCGTGTTCCGGCCTTGAAAGGGCCGTGTCCTAGACCAGACTAGACGATCGGGACGAGAGGCCGATTCTAGCCGCGACTGGCCCACAAAGGGCCGGAGCAACCCCATCAGATCGCTCAAAGCGGTCCGTTGGGTCTCGTGGTGCTGACCGCCGAAAGAGGTGGGTTCAGGGGTGGGGCATGTTTGCCGATAGACCCGGTATGAACCTCTCAAACGATCCGGCCACGGGTGCCTCGCAGGCGGAGTGCGGTCTGACCAAAGGGTTGGACGAATCGGCCGGAGCGACGGCGAGTTGCAAGAAGTGTCCGAAGATTCTGCTGCGCAGGCTGCTGCTCCTGGTTGGTGGGGCCTTTGTGTTTGCGCTCGTAGCGAGCGTGATCCGGCCGGGCGACTCGCGGGCGAGTCTGGCCACCAATCCGCTGGTCAACGAGGACGGTCGGATCGGATCGGTGAGTGCGCAACTGGCGAAACTGCCGCATCCGATGGGCTGGCCGTGTCTGGGCCTGCTGCGGGGGACGAGTCAGTTGATCGTGATTCATGGCTCGCCGAGCGGTGCGCGGTATTCGGTGTACACGCTTTCTGGCCGGATCGTTTCGGCGGATCTTTCGTCCGACGAGGTGTACCGCGAGTTTCCTGACTTGGACATTGAAGGCCTGAGGCTTGATCCGGGGAACGAGCAAGGCCCGTTGATGCTGTACACGCCCCGAGAGTGAGCGGGCTGCTGGTCAGGCTCATACGCTGGCGTGCATGATGCCGCTGGCCCCCTATCTGGTGCTGTGTCCGATGCGCATCGAGTTTGATGCCGTGGGCTCTGGCCTGCGCCGGGCGGGCATTGGGGCTGAACTCGCGCAGGTTGTTCAGACAGGGATCGGCGCTGGGGCGATTCGGCGGGCGTTGGGCGCGTGTAATGCAGACGAAGCGGATCGTTCAGCGGATGGTTGTGGCTTTCTAGAACACGGCTCTTGCAAAGCCGCCTCCGGGGACTCTGCCTCTTGTCGATCTGGCGGCATCCGGGCAGCCAACGTTGGCTTGGCTCCGGGGGGGTTGAGGGGTGTTGTGCTCGCCGGGCTGTGCGGGGGGTTGCGATCGACCGCCGCGGTTCCGGCGATTCGAGAAGTTGTTTCGGCGTCTGGGGAGCGATGGTCACTGGATGATAGTGGCTGGTGCGCGCCCTGCGGGGCGCAGAGAGCGGGGCGCGGTGCGAGTGGCGCGTCACTGGTCGGTGTTGATGCTTTGGTTCCGGGTCCGGAGGAGAAGCGTGCGCTCGCCGCGAAGAGTGGAGCGGACATTGTGGACATGGAGTGTCATGCGTTGGCGGCGTGGGGCGGGGCGACGGGCGTGCCGTGGACGGTGGTGCGCGGCGTGAGCGATCGGCCCGAGGACGTGCTGCCTGTTGAAGTGCTGGGGTGGGTCACGGCGGCGGGAGATTCGAGGCCTGCGCGTGCGGTGATGGACATGGTTCGCAAGCCGCGTTTGATCGGACACACGGTCAATGCGCTGCGACGCTCGAAGGAGGTGCTGCCGCTGGTCGCTGAGCGTGTGGCGTTGATGATTCGAGAACGGGAGGCGCAGAGTTGAGTGTGCCCAAGCGCAAGGCCAGGTTGGCGGTGGGGTCGGGATTGGAGGCTGCGGCCGCGCCAGAGGGCGCATCTGCTCGCGCGTTGCCGATCAGCGCTTCCGCGCTCAAAGGTGTTCGAGTTGTGCTGGTGTTTGGTGGGAGCTTTGATCCGCCACATCGGGCGCATGTTGAGGCGGTGATGAGCGCGAGTGAGCGGCTGTACGGCTCATCGGGCTGGGTCCTGTTTGTGCCCGCCGCGCAAAGCCCGCACAAAGAGCGCGGACCCGAGGCGAGCGATCTGGACCGCGAAGCGATGCTGCGACTGGCGGTCGAGGGGCACGAGCGTGCGTCGGTGTGGGCGGAGGAGATTGTGCGGGCGACGGGTGGTACGGTTGGGAGTCGGAGCAGCTATTCCGTGACGACGGTGGAACGATTGCGAGCGTTGCTGCCGAAGCGGATCGGGATTCGGCTGGTGATGGGGGCCGATCAGGCGGCGGCGTTTCATCGCTGGCGTGAGCCTGAGCGCATTTTGATGCTGGCCGATCCGCTGGTGTTGTTGCGAGAACCGATCGATACGCCCGCCCGGTTGTGGGAGGAAATGCACAAGCGTGGGTATTGGTCGATCGATCAACTTCGAGCGTGGTCGGCGATGATTGCACCCACTCCGGTGCTCGCGGGCGCATCGACGGATGTTCGTCGCGAGCTTCGACGAGCGAGTTCCGGGCGTGAAGTGCGTGCGGCGCTCTCGCCGCGAGTGCTGGCGTACATTCGAAAGCATGGGCTGTATGGATCAGCGGACGGCGCTGGGGGTTGAGACGATGCTGGGCGATGGGCGATGGGCGATGGGGCGATGGGAAATGAGAAGTGGGAAGTGGGAAGTGGGAAGTGGGAAGTGGGAAGTGGGAAGTGGGAAGTGGGAAGTGGGAAGTGGGGAACAGGCCCTAAGCCACACGGCTTACACTCGGGCCTATGAGCATCAACCTTTCTGCCAGGCCGATCGCGATCACGGGTGCATCTTCGGGCATCGGTGCCGCGACAGCGCTTGCGTGCGCTCGTGCGGGAATGCCGGTTGCGCTCGGCGCGCGGCGGAAGGACAAATTGGACGAACTGGTTGCGCGGATTGAGCGAGAGGGCGGGCGGGCGGTGGCGATGGCGCTTGACGTGCGCGACGCCAAGGCGTGCGAGGCGTTTGTGCGGCTCTGTGTTGATCGGTTTGGCTCGATCTATGCCGTTTATGCCAATGCGGGATATGGCGAAGAGGTGGCGATCGACGCGATGAGCGACGAGCGGCTTCGCGAGATGTTTGAGGTGAACTTCTTTGGCACGATGAACGTGGTCAGGCCGGCGCTCGGGGCGATGCTGGGCCAGACTGTCGCGGCGAGCGACCGGACACCCCGCGGGCACGTGCTGATCTGTTCGTCGTGCGTGGCGCGGCAGACACTGCCCTACTACGGCGCGTACTCCGCCACCAAGGCGGCACAGCACCACGTGGGCCGAGCGATGAAACTGGAACTTGAGTCGAAAGACATCGCCGTCAGCACGGTTCACCCGATCGGCACGCGCACGGAGTTCTTTGAGAGTGTTGAGGAACGATCAGGCGGCACCAAACTGGTGAGCCACTCGCCCAGCTTTTTCATGCAGACGCCCGAGTATGTGGCGGAGCGAATTGTGCGGTGTCTGAAGCGACCAAAGGCCGAAGTGTGGCCGGGAGTGCTCGGCAAGTTTGTGCGAGTGGGCATGGCGGTGCTGACGGTTTTCCCCGGCCTTGCCGACTTGGTCCTGCGCGGCATGGTAAAGCGGCGGAGCCAGGGCTGAGGCTTCGCAAGCGAGCGCTATGCACGGCGCGGAGCGGCGGCGAAGACGAGTGAGAGCGTCATGACCAGAAAGCCCAGGACGGCGACGGGAGCGGTCCAGCCGAGCACAGCGAAACTGAACGCCGTGTCGGTGAACTTGTAACTGGGCACGTTGAGTTTGGGAATGACGTGCATGGCGGCGAAGTATTCGACCGTGCGCTGACCCAGCGGCAAGATGGCGGCAAGTTCTTGGTTGGCGCTTCGAGCGTTGGCATCGATTTGCGTGTTGCTTGGGCTGTTGGGGCTGCTTCCGGGGCTGGTGGTGGGGTTGCTGGTGGTGCTGATTGGCGGTGAGGCATCGATCGTCGCGAGTTGCTGGAGCGACTGCTCGCTCATGCGCTTTCGCGGCCATCGACGCTGCTCGATATCGATTGATCCGTCTGGGTGCAGGTTGTAGAACGTAAAGACCCATTCGTTGCGCCGCACGGACCCCCAAGAGGCCGGGTCGTAGCCGGGTGGGGTGGTTCGGGTAACGATGAGCAGTCGGCGGGCGGAGTCGAGTTCGCTGGGATGTGTTTCGCCCGTCTGATCGGAGCGCTGCATCTGGGTGATGGCCATGACCTTCACCCACTCGTCGTAGACACCGAGATTGGGCGCGTCGGGCACGGGTGGAGAGCGGACCGGGATGAGGAGTTCACGCTCGCCGAATTGCAAGCGCAGAAAGGAGCCGAACTGCGAGGGCTTGTCGGCGGTTGCGACATCGCTGGTGCCTGCGATTGTGTTCGCGTCGGTGAGGGAGACCGGGGGGAATCCGGGCAACTGAAACGTTCGATCGGCGATCAGGCGGGCGTTGAATCGGGCGAAGTCTGCGTGCTGGTTAAAGTCGGCGATTCGGAGCGCCATGAACCATCCCGCTGCGCCAAAGGCGATCAGGCTGGCCGCGAAAGCAAGCCAGAGTCGGCGTTTGCTGAGCATTCAGGTTTCCTTTCGACGACGATCAGAGGACCGAACGGAAGATCGGGCGAGCGGAGGGGCCGGGTTGTGACGGCAAGAGCACGGATGCCTGTAGTGCGGAAGCTCGCTGCGGCGTGGCGAAAGTGCGCACGCTTTCAGTGAGGTTTGTCGCCGTTGGGGCTGCCTTCGGAGTGATCGCCGCCATGACCGCCGTTGGAATGCTCGATCGCGGGCGCGAGGCCGGGCAAAGTCAGCCCGCGAACCGGACGGGCGAGTTGTTCGCTTGAACCCAGAATGGGCACGGGCGTTCGGTAGCCGGCGTCGGTGAAGCCGCCGCGTTCGACGCGCTCGATCGAAGGGTGATGGGCGGTGTGACCTTCGAGACGGGCGAAGTCTTGCGCGGATTGGGTGATGGGGCCCTGGCCCTGGAGGCCTGTTCCGCCGGGCGTGATGTAGACACCCTTGAAGCGGTCGATGGTCTGGCGTTTGCCCAGATCGATCATGGTGAAGCCTAGGAAGAAGACGACGATGATGAGGGTGAAGATGAAGATCATGCCGTTGATGGGGTTGTCGTACTTCAATTGCATGAAGAAGAGCACGACGATGGCGGTTTTGACGGCAGCGATGGCGAGCGCCACGGCGACGTTGATCCACTGGGGAATCTCGAAGTGCATGAAGTTTGCGAGCCAGGCCTCGCCGCGAGAGAGAAAGACTGTGAGCAACGTGAAGAACAAGAGCGAGCCGAGCACCAGTCGCAGGGTGACGATGGGGACGATGGTGTGCCCGTGTCCGACGTGGCCGTGAGCATCAAAGGCGACGCCGTTGGCGGTGTTGTGATCGTGTCCACTCATCGGTTCGGTCCTTGCGGAGTCTTGGTCGAGACGGTGTGCGCGTCGGGGATGGTCGGGTTCGGCCAGATTCGAGGCGAGATTCGAGGCGAGATGCTCGTGCCGATTTTGGGGGCTTGCCGTTCGGTCAATGGATCAGACGTCAGTGAATCAGGTAGAGCAGTGGGAAGAGGAAGATCCAGACGATGTCAACGATGTGCCAGTAGAGGCCCACGCCTTCGACGGCGGTGTAGTGCGTTGGGCCGAAATGGCCCTTGCGGGCACGCAGCCAGATCCAAGCGAAGAGGCCCATGCCGACAATGACGTGCGTGGCGTGGATACCTGTGGCACCCCAGTAAACACCCCACCAGAGCGGCTCGAAGGGTGTGGCGTCGCCGCCGTAGGCATAAAAGCGGCCGGGGAGCAGGCCTTCGCGGATTTTTTTGGCGTACTCGAAGACGAACTTGATGAAGAGGAAGCCCGCACCCGCGAAGAAGGTGAGCACCACGTTGATTTTCAGCCACTTCATGTTGCCGGTCTGGGCGTGGCGCACCGCCGCGGCGACCCAGTAGGAACTCATGAGCAAGATGATGGTGTTGAGCAGTCCCCAGCGCCAATCGAGGTGGTGCGAGCCGTTGATGAAGGCCTCTGGGTGCATAAGCCGGAAGATGGCATAGGCACAGAACATGCCCGAGAAGAGCAGAATCTCGGTGGCGAGGAAGAGCCAGATGCCCATTTTGACGGCGTCGAACTCGTGCTCGCGGTCGTTGTAGTGGTGCGCAGCGTGATAGCGCTCGTGGTAGGGACGGCTGAGGTCCTCGGCCCCGTGATGGTCGTGGCCGGGAGGGCTGCCGGAGCCGTGTTGGCCGAGGTCGATCATCGCCATGAGAGTCTCCGATGCGTTGGCCGGTCGAGTGTGCGGTCGGGGGTGCGGTCTTGGTGTGGCGTCGGGGGCCGTTGCGTCTGTCTGCGTGCGAGTTGAACGGGTCGCTTGCTCAGGTCGGTTGAGAGATGCCGGTCAGGACGCACGAAGGCAGCGTTGCGAGACACGCAAACTCAGTGCTTGGAATCTGGCGATGCCTTCGGCAGTGGGAACTCGCCGGGGCGGGTCTGAGGCGGCACCACGTCATCGAAGTCGTAAGGGCCGTGGGTGACAACAGGCTCGTGCTCAAAGTTGTGCTCGATTGGTGGGCTTGAGGTCTGCGACCAGTCGAGTGTGAGCAAGCCGTAGGGGTTTGGGTCGGCCTTGCGGCCGGCGACCAGCGAGTGCACGAACGTGAAGAGGTGCGCGATGAATCCCAGGGCCAGCACCCATGACCCGACGGTGCTGAGCTGGTGGTAGATCTGGAACTCCGGCACGTAACTGGCGTAGCGCCGCGGCATGCCCTGCGTGCCCATGATGAACTGGGGGAAGAAAGTGAGATTGAAGCCGATGAAGACAAGCACGAAGCCCAGGCGTGCCCAGTTCTCGTTGTACATCTTGCCGAACATCTTGGGCCACCAGAAGTGGATGCCGCCGACGAAGGCGATGATGGTTCCGCCCATCATGACGTAGTGAAAGTGAGCGACGACGAAGTAGGTGTCGTGCAGGTGCAGATCGACCGCGAGCGATCCGAGGAAGAGGCCCGTGAGACCGCCGATGGTGAAGAGGAAGAGAAAGCCTAGGGCGTAGAGCGTGGGCGTGTTGAGGTTGATCGAGCCTTTGTAGAGCGTGGCGATCCAGTTGAAGATTTTGACGGCCGAGGGGATGGCGACGAGGTAGGTGAGGGCGGAGAAGATGACGGCCGAGACTTCGCCCTGACTGGTGAAGAGGTGGTGGCCCCAGACGATGAAACTGATGCCGGCGATGGCGAGCGTGCTGAAGGCCACAGCGCGGTAGCCGAAGATCTTTTTGCGAGCGCCGCCCGAGATCAGTTCGTTCATGATGGCCATGCCGGGCAGGATCATCACGTAAACGACGGGGTGGGAATAGAACCAGAAGAAGTGCTGGAAGAGGACCGGATCGCCGCCCAATCGCGGATCAAAGACACCGATGTGAAAGAGCCGCTCGAAGATGAGCAGCAGCAGGGTGATGCCGATGACGGGGGTGGCGAGCACCTGGATGAGCGCGGTGCCATAGATGCCCCAGACGAACAGGGGCATGTCGAACCAGCCCATTCCGGGCGCACGCAGCTTGTGAACCGTCACGATAAAGTTCAGACCTGTGAAGATCGAACTGAAACCCAGAACGAACGCGGCGAGGACCATCCAGACGACCTTCAGGGAGTCAGCGTCGGTGGTGGTGGAGTAGGGCGTGTAGAACGTCCAGCCGGTATCTACGCCGCCCATGATGATGGCGATGATGGCGAACATGGAACCGAGCAGGTAGACGTACCACGAGGCGAGATTCAGCCGGGGGAACGCGACGTCTTTGGCGCCGATCATCAGCGGGAGTAGGAAGTTGCCCAGCGAAGCGGGGACCGAAGGCACGATGACGAGGAAGACCATGATGAGGCCGTGCAGCGTCATGGTGCGGTTGTAAACGTTGTTGCCCTCGGCCCAGTTTCGTGCGTCAAGTCCCCAGAGGCTTGCGAGTTCTTGACCTTGGGCCACGCCGCCCGTGACGACGGTTGGTGTGAAAAGTTCGAGACGCACGAGGAGGGCCGCCACACCGCCGACAAAGAACATGAACAGAATGGCGAAGAGGTACATCACGCCGATCTTTTTGTGATCGACGGTGGACATCCAGTCCCAGACGGTGGTCCAGAAGCCGCCCTTGGGATGGAGATAACTGGGGTGAGCGTGGTCGTCGTGCGGGTGACCGGCGATGGGCCTTGAACTGATGGTGGCCATGGTTGTTGCCTCTGGTCAGAGTGAACGGTGATGAAGGCGGGAATGCGGAGCGGAACGGAGCCGGGGGGGGGGTTACTCGGCGGGCTTGCTGAAGTCGGGCGTTTGGTTGGCCTTGTCGAGTTCGGCCTGCGGCGTCTTGTTGCTCAAAGACTTGATGTAGAAAATGATGGCGTCGATTTCGAGGGGTTTGATCTGCCCGGCGAAGATGGGCATGTTCTGGCCGGCGTAGCCGGAGAGGATCTTTTTCTGCGAGTAGAGGATGTGCGTGCGAAGCCAGTCCTCGTCGACGACTTGGCTGTCGCCGTCGGTGTAAGTGTGGGTCGCTCCGAACATGTCTTTCCATGTTGGGCCAGAGTTGGGCGTGCCGTCGACGCTGTGACACTGGAAGCAGCCCTTTCGGGTTGAGAGCGTCTGGCCGGCTTTGGCCCACGAGCCCTCGGGGAACTTGGTGGCCAACTCATGAATCTTGAGTTCAAACTCTTTGGGCGGCAGGACGACCATCCAGGCGCCCATCTCGGAGTGCTTGGTGCCGCAGTATTCTGCGCAGAAGACCCAGTGGCCAGTGCCGGGGTAGGGCTTGCGGAAGTCTGGGCTTGATTCGTCTTCGTTCACCCACTTTCCGCCGGGGCCGGGGATGGATTCTCGCATGGGCTGGAACCACATGCTGGTGTAGCGGTTGGGGAAGACGTCCATCTTGGTGCGGAAGTCGGGGACAAAGAAGCTGTGGATCACGTCGCTGGAAGACATGATGAGTTTGACGGGTCGGCCTGCGGGCACGTAGATGACGGGCACGTCGGTTTCGGACTCAGTGATGCGGGCAACCAGATCGGTGTTGGCGCCGTTGCGATAGGTGGGCGTCCAGTTCCACATCTGGCCGCGGATGTGAATCTCCTCGGCATCGGTCGGCGCGGCGACTTTGGAGATATAGCCTTCGAAACCCCAGAAGAACATGGGGATCATGATCATCAGGGGCACAACGGACCAGGTGAGTTCGAGCAGGGTGTTGTGCGCGGGGCTTTGGGCGTAGTTGGTGGCCTGCTTGCTTCGCCGGTACTTGATTGGGAAGTAGACGATTGGGATGAGCAGCAGCACAAACGTGATGATGCTGACCCACATGATGAACATGAAGAGGTTGTCGGTGTCGGCAGCCTGCGACGAGTCGCCTCGCGTGAGAAACCAGATGTTGTGCAGCCAAGACCGGCCGTCTGCGAGCGAAAGCATGGTGTTCATCGTCGTGCTCAACTGGATTCCCCCTTGTCTGTACCCCGGCCCGAATCTTGGTATGTGCCGCGGCTTGAAGCGCCGCCG
>JBGSRG010000272.1:0-4258 GCA_041737685.1 Phycisphaerales bacterium
AACCCGGCCTGCTTGGCGGCGTGCAAGCGGTCGGCCCACTCGGCTCGTGGGGTGCGAATGTACGAGACACCGCCGCTCACCAACCACACCCGCCGCCCGTCGATGATGAGGGACTGACTGTCGTAGCTGATGTTGGCCATATGCGGCGCGCGCTCCGGATTGTCAAGGTGAAAGACTTGGAGAACGGTGGGAAAGGAGAGACGGGAGGGCCGGCGGGGCCTGGCAAGCGGGACGCTGGCTGAGCCAGCGCGAGCGATCAAACCGGGCAATTCCCCCGGTTCTGTTTGGTCGACTCCCTCCGACCGGAACGCATCGTCCAATCCGCCCAGGGGTTGCCCCTCGAAATGGGGCTCTTCGGGCGATTTATCCTACCAAAACGCGAACAAGTAGTGAGGACGAATGCGGCGAACTCTAGAACGTCACTTTGCATTCCGCAACGTCTGGCCAACATTTGCTGTAATCTCCGGGCGAACTTCTTGGAGGCAGGCTCGTTGAGGCACGTACAAGATCTTTCTATGTGCTCTGGCAGCCCATCACGCCGTCTGAGTTGTTCCCGATCTCGCCGCCGCGATGGGGAGCTAGCGATCGGCGGGGTGCTGTTTGTTTTATCTTTGTACGGGTGTTCGTCGGGGATGCAGTCGATCGACGACCGGACTCAGCGTTTGCTGCGAGAGTCGGCCGAGAGGATCGCTGGGGGGGCCACTTATCCCGACCTCGATTACCCAGTCCCTCAAGGACTCAACGCTTCCAAACTGCGTGATAAGCGTCCCGGCACCGTGAACCCGGACGCGGATGCGCTCCGGTTTGACACCGCGAGCGAGGCCCGCGACGTGAAGGCCCGGCTTGAGTCGTTGCAGGACGCCGACCTCGAACCTCGAAACCCGATGCGGCTCGACTTGCTCGGCTGCTTTCAGCAAGCACAGTTGACCGCGCGAGAGCACATCAACGCTCAGGAGGATTACACGCTCTCGGCCATTCGCTTGCTCATCGAGCAGCACGGCTTTGAGCCGCAGTTGTTCAACGACACCTCGCTCAGTTACTCGAACACGCAGGTCGACGGCATCAACACCGACAACGTGCTGCGGATCATGAACGAGTTGGGTGTTCGTCAACGATTGCCCTTTGGCGGGCAGGTCGCGGCGAGGTGGGTGTGGGAGGCGAGCGAAGATTTGCGGTCCCGCGTGACGGGCCAGTACGTGCAGTCCTCGGCGGTGGTGCTCGAAGGCTCAGTGCCGCTGTTGCGTGGAGCGGGGGACGTGGCTCAGGAGAGCCTGATCCAGGCCCGGCGGAGCCTGGTCTATGCGGCCCGATCGTTCGAGGACTTCCGCCGCACGTTTTTGGTGAGCATCGCGCGAGACTATTTCAACCTGCTGTTGCAGCAGGACGGCATCGCAAACCAGGTGCGGCAGTTGGAGAGTCTGCGTTCGCTGGAGCAAAGACAGCGCGAGTGGAACGCCGCGGGCAGATTGCCGGAGTTTGAGGTGAACCTGGCGCGGAACAACGTGCTCAACGCCGAGGCGAACCTGGCCAACGCGCGCGAGAGTTACATCTTGGCGATCGACCGCTTCAAGGTTCGGCTCGGGCTCGAGCCTTCGGTGCTTGTGGAGATTCTGCCCTTTGAGCTGCCGATCCCCGAGCCGGACGTGACTTTGGACGCCGCAACCGAGTTTGCACTCTCCTACCGGCTGGACCTTCAGAATCAGCGAGATCGGGTTGACGACACCAAGCGCGGCGTGCGGAACGCCAAGAACGGATTGCTGCCGGATCTGAGCATCGCCGGTGCGGTGCGACTGCCCACCGACAGCGACGAGCGCGAGGGTGGCGTGGTCTTTGAGCCGGACGACACGCAGTTCAACGCCAGCGTGACGTTCAGCCTGCCGCTGGACCGCGAGATTGAGCGATTGCAACTACGAGCGGCGATCATCGGCTTGCAGCGATCGGAGCGCGACTACGAGCAGTTTCGAGACGTGCTTGTGCTGGACGTTCGGGCCAGGGTGCGCGAGATTGAGCGAGCACGCTTCAACCTGACGCTCGCCGAGGAGCGTGTGAAAATCACGCAGCGTCGCGGCGAGGAGCAGAAGATCAAAGAGGACGAGGTTGACACGCAGAGCCTGGTTGACACGGCCAACGATCTGCTGCAGGCCGAGCAGGCACGCGATCAGGCTCGCAACGACGTTCGCAACGCGGTGCTGGACTATCTGCTGGCCACGGGTCAGATGCGGGTGCGACGGGATGGATCGTTCATGCCGCTGCCGGGCATGAACATGGGTGCGGGCACGGGCGCGGGAACGAGAACGGGTGCCGGTTCACAGGACGATGGCGATGTTGAGCAGGTGCCAGCACCGCAGCCGGATTCTGAGCCGATCTTTCAGGATTGGCCGGAGCGTGTGCCGGTACCAGAGCCGCCGGCATCGCCGTCCGGTCCAACTCCAAGTCCGCCACCAACCCCGTGAGTGGTTGATATCAAAGCCGGCGAAGCGCCAGTTGGCACCGCTTTGGACCTGCGTGCGGATCCTAAAGTGTTCGTGCATGACCACGCCCGCCGAGCCATCAAGTTCTCATGCGACCGAGCGCATCGCCATCCTCGGTACCGGGCAGATGGGGCTTGTGTGCGCGGCGGTGCTCGCCGCGAACGCCCGCGCCAACGGTAACTTCGAGGGCCTGGGCGGCATTGACGGCAAAAGTGGGGGTAGTGGTCGGCATGGTCAGGGTGGCGCCGGTGGTAACACGGGTAACACGGGTATCACAGGACACGCAGGGCCGCTGGTCACGCTTTGGTCGCACACCTTTGACGAGGCGGGCGAGTTAACACAGACGCGCCGATCCCGACGCTTGCCGGGGTTTCAACTGCCCGACACGGCACGGGTGACCCACGACTTGCACAAGGCCGTGGCGGGCGCTTCGATGGTGGTCTCGGCGATTCCGGTGCAGTTCATTCGCGGCGTGTGGGAGCGCATCGGTGCGGCAAAGGGCCATCGAGACGCGCTGCCGCCACCTGATCGTTGCGGTGTGGTGAGCGTGGCCAAGGGCATCGAGAACGGCACGTTGCTGCGCGCCACGCAGGTGATCGCCGAAGCGCTGGGCGACGACCCCGACGCGAGGCCCCGCGCCATTGGAACGCTCAGTGGGCCGACTATCGCCGCAGAACTGGCACGCGGTTTACCGGCGACGATGATCGCCGCGGCGGACCAGCCAGAGTTTGCCGAGGCGGTGCAGGCCCGGTTCAGCACGCAGTATCTGCGAATCTACACCCACCGCGACGTGCTGGGCGTTGAACTCGCGGGAGCGATGAAGAATGTCATCGCGATCGCGGCGGGTGTTCTCGATGGCTTGCAGGCGGGCTTCAACGCCAAGAGCGCGCTGCTGAGCCGGGGCTTGGCAGAGATCACGCGATTGGGCGTTGCGATGGGCGCAAGTTCTGAGACGTTCTTTGGGCTGGCGGGCGCGGGCGATCTGGCCACGACGTGCTTCAGCCCTGAGGGCCGCAACCGCACGCTGGGCGAAGCGCTGGGCAAGGGCGAAGCGCTGCAGGACTATCTCAAGCGATCTCCCTATGTGGTGGAGGGCGTTGCGACGACGCGGTCGGTGGTTGATCTTGCCCAGCGGTATCGCGTGGACATGCCCATCACGCGAGCGGTCTATGCCGTGCTCTTTGAGCAGATGGATCCGATTGATGCGATCGGGCGGTTGATGGCGCGTTCTCAGAAGGAAGAGCGGGTCGGATAGGGGCGATGCAGCGCACGATGACCGACCAAGAGGCCAACCTGAAGGATTCGGTGGCACCCGCCGCAGAGTCTCAGCACGCACCGCAGTCTGCGGTGGTGCGCGGAGCTCGCTCGCGCGACCATCGTGGTCGGTGGTGCCGGCTACGCCCGCGCGTTGGGCAGGGCAACGACGTGCAAACGGCCGAGCGTGGTGATGTGGATTGGTCTTTCACGATTCCGGCGCTCGGTTGTCTTGGGATCGTGGCCGTGCTTGTGTGCGCTTTGGGATCGATCGCGGTCTCGGCGCTCAGCACCGTGACCAAGCAAGCGCCGATCTGGATTCCTGTGTTGATCGGGCTGATTGGATCGGTTGGCTATGTGGTCTGGGCGTTCTGGCGAAGGCGAGCGAAGCGCCGATCGTTCGCCGCCGAAGGCCACGTCCGATCGTGGCTGATCAGAGGCCGCTGTCCGGCGTGCGGGCGTGTTCTCGAAGGCGTCGAGCCTTCTGCGGAGGACGGCTGCGTGGTCTGCCCGGCGTGCAGCGCTGCGTGGCG
>JBGSRG010000297.1:0-2299 GCA_041737685.1 Phycisphaerales bacterium
CGATCTGCGTCACTTCGCGGTTTGCTCGGCGACGATGCGAGAAGTGAGCACCGCACGTGCGGCACGATCAGTGCCCAGCCTCGCACCGACAACCAGCCGCGAGCTTTGCTCGATGCGATCCGCGCAGTGCCGGGTTCGGTCATAGCCAACCGTTATGGTTCGCGACTGGTCTTGGATGGTGAGGGTGGGCGACAGACCCGAACCGCTGACCGGCGGGGCGAGGCGGGCGGTCTGGCTCGCCGCGAGTTCTGCGCGGTCGGGCTTGAGCGAAACGAGGGTCCACTCGGAGACCAGTTCGCCCTTGCCCACGCCGGGCACTTCCAAGGGTTCGGTGAGGGTCCAGAGATCGTCGGCGTGGCGTGCCGGGAAATCTGGTGCATCAAAGAGCAACAGGGATTCAAGCGTGCGTGCCATCTGCGAAGGGCCGAAGGGTCCGAGGGCCGGGGTGAGGTCGGGCGCGTCGGAGAGACTCTCTCGAACACGCTCCAGACCGGTGATCGAATGCACGCGACCGTTCGGGTCGAGTTCAATGCGCAGAGCGCAGGCGACGTAGAGCGCTGCGAGTTTGGCCAGCGCCGAATCGTCTTCCGGCGGAATGGGCTGGGGCTGGTCTGCGGGGGGGGCTTCGGCAGGGGCAGGGACGGCTTGAGCAAGGGCCTGCTGCTCGTTGAAGGAGAGTTCGAGCCTTTCGAACGCGACGCCCAGGGTGGTGCCGGTGCGACTGGCTGGGCGTTGGGAGGGGGTGCTGTGTTCGGGGGGCTGATCGAGCGTGCTGCCTGCTGCGAGCACGGTGATCCTCAGCCGGAGGGACTGTGTGCTGGCGCGGCCGGGCACAACGGCGTTGTTGTTGTTCGGCTTGGCGGCATCGGCGCCTGTGATGGTGCCGATGGACTGGCTGGCCTCGATGGTCCAGTGGGTGCGGTCGCCGGCGGCGAAGACCGGCCGTAGAGAGAGGCCATCGGCTCCATAAGACGCGGCGGTGGCGGAGGCCAGAGTGATGGACAGAAGCAGAGCGAATGCGAGCGATTGCAAATGGCGAATCATGTCCAAGGGTAGAGGCGCAGTGCTTTGAGTGGCTGGATTCCGGCGGCTGGCACGGGCCGTCAAAGCCCTGCCCTCGCTGCGCCGCCGGCGACACACGTGCGCTCCCCGTGCGGAAGGCAGAGCCGGAGGAGAGAAAGAGCCTGGGCCGGGCAACTACGCTCCGGGAGTGAAGATCGCCCTTGTCCAGTTCAATCCCACTGTGGGTGCGCTGCAAGCCAATGCCCGCGCCATGGCCGAGTGGTCGGTCCGCGCTGGCGCTGCGGGTGCTGATCTGGTGGTCTTTGCGGAACTGGCGATCTGCGGCTATCCGCCCAAGGACCTGCTGCATCAGCGTGGGTTTATTGACGCGTGCGTGCAAGCTGCACGCGAACTTGGGCAGTCGGCACCCGCCGGTATCACGTTGATTTTCGGTTGCCCCTTGCCACAGGCAAGCCCATCGTCGGCGGGCTTTGACCGCATGCGGCCGGGTGCGCTGTGCAACTCGCTGCTGGTCTATCGCGACGGGCAGTATGTTGACTATTACGACAAGCGACTGCTGCCGTCTTATGACGTGTTTGATGAGGACCGGCACTTTGAGCCGGGCGATCGTGCGGTGGTGGTGCCCGTGCCCGCGACGGACGGTTCGATCACGCAGGTCGGACTGTCGATCTGCGAAGATTTGTGGAAGGGCGAGGACGCGGGATTCGCGTCGCGTTATGCCGATCAGGTCGATCCGGTGTCGGAGTTGGTCCGCGCGGGTGCGCAGGTCATCGTCAATCCATCGGCAAGCCCGTTTGTGCTTGGCAAGGGCGAGCGGCACCGGGCCTTGCTTGCACGGCACGCGCGCACGCACGGTGTTCACGTGGCCGCGGTGAATCAGGTTGGCGGCAACGACGATCTGGTCTTTGATGGGCACGCCGCGGTGTATGGACCAAACGCTGAACTTATCGCCGCGGGACCTGGGTTTGTTGAGTCCATGCTGCTTGTGGAGATTGGTTCGTCGGTGATGCCCAGCGGCGACCGGAGCGGAGCGACCAACACTCACACCTTGCGAGTGGCTGATCCGCTGCTGACCGCAGCGCCGGAAGCCCTGCTGTTCCGGGCGCTGGTTCGCGGCGTCCGCGACTATTGCCGAAAGACGGGCTTTGGCTCGGTTGTGCTCGGGCTTTCGGGCGGCATCGACTCGGCCCTGACAGCGGTGCTGGCCGCCCAGGCCCTGGGGCCGGACAACGTGCTCGGCGTGCTCATGCCTTCGCCCTACTCAAGCCAAGGCAGC
>JBGSRG010000305.1:0-5210 GCA_041737685.1 Phycisphaerales bacterium
CCCGCCCGCCCCGGCGTTCGCAGGCGCCTTGCTGCCGGGCGGAATCGGCTTGCTCACAGGAGCTCCGCCGCTACCCGGCTGCTTGGACTCGCCCTCTGCGGTCTGCTTCTTTTCTTCGTTTGGCTGCCAGTCGCCCGCTCGGGCCTGCCCGCCGCCGAGCAAAACGCTCGCGCCGAGCGGAATCGCCGCGAGGAATCCCCAACTCTGACACGCAGCCAGCCCGCAACACGCTAGCAGCCGCATCGTGTTTACCCGAGGCGATCCGGGGGTATGAGTCGAACGCATCGAAGCCTCCGCGGCATCAAGCACCGAACGTTGAGCCGATCGATCGGGCGAACTGTCTGACATTCGGAATGCCCCTAAGCACCTGCAAAAAAGTAAGTTGCGATCCATTCATCCGATCGGGCAGCGCTGCGCTCCGCGCGCACCCATCCTCAACCAGCACTGTTTATCGGCACGACAGCCCGCGCTTCACCGACATCCCTACCTCAACACGCCCTTGCGAAGCGCCCGAAATGGGGTTGCTCACCATCTTTCGCACATCCTGTACCTTCAAAACCCGGTCCAATGCCGCTCTTTGGCCCGTCCATGCCGATCCCCGGCCAATCCATCTGTCGCTCAGGCTGTCGCTCAGGCCATTCCTGACCAAATCCACCGGCAACGATCCGCATCATGCGAGTCGTCTCCCTCCTGCCCTCAGCCACCGAACTTCTCTTGGCCATTACCGCCGCAAATTGTGGGGACGGGGAGGGCGGAGCAAACGGGAAATCATCGGCCGTCCAACTCGTCGGTCGGTCGCACGAGTGCGACTTTCCCGAAGGTGCTTCGCTCGCTTCCTTGCCGGCGCTCACAGCGGCACGCACAAAGTTCGAGTCCTCAGCCAATTCTTCAGCCCAAGTTGACACCCAGGTCCGTGCCGCGCTGGCTGCGGGCCAGTCGCTCTACACCCTCGACGAGGCCCTGCTGCAATCGCTTCGGCCTGATCTGATCCTCACCCAAGACCTCTGCGAAGTCTGTTCCATCGATCTGCAGTCCGTCACGCGGGTCGCCCAATCCATGCACCCCCAACCCGCGGTGCTCTCTTTCAACCCGTGGACCATCGAGGGCGCTTTCGACGACGCACTCCGTTTGGGGAAGGCGATCGGCCTTGAGCGAGAAGCACTCCAACTCGTCTCGGGTGGCGGCGGTTGGCGCGAACGCATGGACCGCGCCGCAGAGCTCGCTGCCCCCTTCGCCGCCAAGCCCACAACTCTCTTTCTCGAATGGACCGATCCGCTCTTTGTGGGTGGCCACTGGACACCACAACTTATCGAGCGCGCGGGTGGCGAGCACCCCCTCAATCCAACCGTCGCCGAAGAGGGCGCAGGCGCCGCCGAGGGCGTCGCCGGTCAGTCGCAGCGCAAAGCAGGCAAGTCGATCGTGGTACCACCCGCCGCCATCATCGCGGTGCGGCCCGAGTTCATCTTCGTCGCGCCCTGCGGTCTGAACCTCGAACAAACCACTCGCGAGACCGACCTGCTCGCGGCACGAACGCGCGAACAGGGTGCGCATTTCAAAGGGTGGTGGGACGAGATGCCGGCGGTCCGGTCAGGGCAAGCGGGGAGGAAGTTGACCGGAATCGGGCCAACTTCTGGCGTGTCAACGCCACACGGCACGCCTCCCACCGGTCCGGGCGTTTACTGCATCGACGGCAACCAGATGTTCAACCGGCCCGGCCCGCGCCTCGTCGACGCCTTCGAGTTTCTCGCGGCGGTGCTGAACGATCGGCCCGACCGGGTCCCTCCGGGCTTTCCATATGTGCGCTGGCGGGGCTGAACGCCAGCAGCGATCCGGTGACAGGGCCCGGCAGCGTGCCGAATGGCTTGAAGTTCTCTGGCTTTACCGAAGATTTGCGCAAGAATCGAGCGTTTCCTCTTGCAAGTTATCTCAGACTTGCTAATCTGCGATACGGGCCTGTTTTGGTGTCCGGCCTTCGCCACGACGCGCTGACGCGACCGCCCATTTTGTGCATCCCGCGATGTTCAGAACGAAGCCAACGTGGCTTCGAGGTGGTAGGTGCGCCTCCAGGCGCAGTTCCTTTTTGAGGAGAGATGAGTCATGTCACGTCGTCATGTTCGCTTTGTCGCTGCGCTCTTGGGCGTCTGCGGCCTGGTTTCCATCACCCACGCACAGGTGACAGGAACCATCACCAACAGCGTGCCCCAGCCGCTCGAGTTCTGCCTTCCGCTCAGCGGAACTTCCAGCGGCACGGTCAACACTTCTGTGTTGATCCCCGAGACTGCGGGCGGTGATGTTGATGTGCTCTTTGCCATCGATACCACCGGCTCGATGGGCTCGTTCCTCTCCACGCTCCGAACCGTATTCGGCACCGTCGCGTCAAACGTCACCGCCGCCAACCCCGGCGTCAACTTCAACTTCGCTGTGGCAGAGTACAAGGATGCTCTCGACGGTCTGCAGACCCCGTCGGCTACCAATCGCGGCTGGCGATTGACAAACCCCTTCTCTCCTTCCGTTCCCGCCACGCAGGCCGCTATCAACGGTCTGATCGCAATCGGCGGAAATGACTGGCCCGAGGCCAACTTCAACCTGCTCACTGACGCTGGCAACGACTGGACCAACCCCGCTTCCTTCAACGGTCGCAACAGTGCCCAGAAGATCGTCATCAACGGCGGCGATGCCGTCTCGCATGACGGCACCGAGACTTCATCCGACGGCGGACCAGGCTTCTACAGCAGCCTCAACCAAACAGTCGCCTCGCTCGTCGGCCGCGGTGCTACCTACTTCGGCGTGACCAACGACACCGCGGGTGGCACTTTCGGCCTCAACGCCAGCAGCACATCTTGGCTCGGAACTGATCCGCGCCGCCAAGCCGCCACACTCGCCAGCGCCACCGGCGGAACCAACTTCTTTGGCGTTGGCTTCGCCGACACCGCCGCGATTCAGGCCGCCATCGAAGGCGCTATCACCATGGGAACGATCACCGTCGGCAACGTCTCGCTCACCATCGACGGCGACCTAGGAGATTGGAAAGTCCACGTCATCAACTCGCCACGAATCGGGCCGTTCGATGCCGACGACAGCCCTCTCCTGACAGCCTTCTCACTCGACATCGTCGCCCCCGGTTACATCGATGACCGCAACGTGACCGTCACGCTTCGCGCCGACGGTGCACCGCTGGACCAGATCAACCTGCACCTCAAGAGCATTCCCACGCCGGGCGGGCTCGCGCTGCTTGGCATGGGCGGTCTGCTGTGTGTCAGGCGTCGCAAGCATCGCGCCTGAGCAATCGCTCACATCGGTGCTCGATCGCGAAGACGGGCAACTTCACCCCATGGGGCGGTCGGCGTTCATCGCTGGCCGCCCCGGTTCGTTTCACCCCTCACCCTTCCACGCGCTTGCGCCAATGCTCCATCACACTCTTCTTGGTCAGGTCGTAGCGCAGCGGCGTGACCGTGATGCACCGTTTCATCAGCAGTTCCACGTCCGTCGCCTCTTCGGTGTGACGAAAGTCCAGCCCGTGGCCCGCGGCCCAGTAATACACCTCTCCACCCGGCGAGACACGCCGCTCATACTTGTCCACCAAGCCATGCGTGTTCATCCGGCACACGCGGATCGGATACCCGGCCGCAGGCACAGTGCGCTCGCCGTCCAACTCCGTCACCGGCACGTTGATCGACAAGCACGCGTGCTTCTCGGGCAGGCCGTCGCGAAGCACCACGTCAATCGCCCGTCGAGCCTCTTTCGCGGCGGTGCGATAGTCGGGCTTGCTCCGTCCAATGTGCAGGCTCACCGCGATCGATGGAATACCCAGAAACGCGGCCTCGATCGCCGCCGCAACCGTGCCCGAATAGATCACGTTGATCCCGACATTGGCACCAGAGTTCATGCCGCTAACAACCAGGTCTGGCCGCGGCGAGTCTGGAAACCGCTCGGGCCAGATGTTCGCGATCGCGACCTTTACACAGTCTGCGGGCCGACCATCCACCGCCGTGCCCGTCATCTTCTGGTCGTTGCCCCAGCCCAGCCGGTCCTCGACGGTCATCAGCGGCGTGTGAAACGTCACGCCGTGGCTGGTCGCGCTCTGAACGGTCAGCGGTGCGATGGGATACACCGCGTGAGTATCCACCAGCGCCTCATACATCGCCTGAATACCCGGTGCGCGAAGTCCGTCGTCGTTCGTCAGCAGCACGTTCATGTGCCGGAGATTAGGCCACAGAAGGCTTCGATCCACGAGTCATGAGCGAGGGCGTCAGGGACAGTCTGTTCCCATCGCCGAGCGCACGCATCCAGACCGGCCATCCTCGCGTTGCCGACGGATCAGTTCTGCGAGTCATCTTTGCTCGACCAAACAGCCCGTTCGCTCGCCGTACCCGCCTTTCGCACGCCATCGAAGTCCGAACACCTCTCTTGCGACACCCTTTCCCTTCCGCTCTCCCCCCTCTTCCCGGACCTTCCCCAACGTTTCACCCAAGCCCGATTCCACTCTCGCCCGCCGCCCCCCGCGCGCCGATGATTGGCCCGTGCCACCCACCGCTGCCAAAAGCCCCCCAACCTTTCTGGTTATCTCTCAGGTCTACGTGCCCGATCCGGCAAGCGTCGGTCAGCACGTCGCCGATGCCGCAGCCGAACTGGCCAATCGCGGCTGGCGTGTCGTCGTCTTCGCCGCCGCCAACGGCTACGAAGATCCTTCCAAGCGATACCCGAAGCGCGAGACGCTGAACGCCGTAGACGTTCGCAGACTGCCCTTCTCCAGTTTCGGCAAGGGCTCCATCGCGGTGAGGCTCATCGCCCAGTGGCTCTTCATCGTTCAAGCCGTGCTCCGCGCGCTCTTCGTTAAGAACGTCCGCGGCATCATGGTCAGCACATCGCCCCCCTTCTGCGGCGCTGCCGGTGCGCTCCTGGGCCGGCTCAAGTCGGTGCCCGTCAAGTACTGGCTCATGGACCTTAACCCCGACCAGATGATCGCGATGGGAAAGATCGGGCCGCGATCCTTCCCGGCCCGCGTCTTTGACTTCTTCAATCGCCTCATCCTCAAGCGTGCCAGCGACGTCGTCGTCCTCGACCGCTTCATGCTCGAGCGCGTCAACAAGAAAGTCGACGTCACTTCCAAGGCCCACGTCATGCCGCCGTGGCCCCACGAAGACGGCACCGTCGATCTGCCGCACGACGAGAACGACTTCCGACGCGAGCACGCGCTCGGCAACGCCTAC
>JBGSRG010000342.1:0-15256 GCA_041737685.1 Phycisphaerales bacterium
CCGAAGCCGCCGCATTCCGCAGCGCTCGCGTTCGAGCACGACTTGCCGGATGGGGCGAATCGGCGGATGCGCACCACCTTACGCAGCCGCATCCGCAAGGCGATGGCGCGCTCGCCGCGATGCGAGAGGCACTAGGTCGCGCCAGAGTTTCGGCTCACGATCTCGGCATGATCGCGGCTCACGCGACCGGAACGCCCGACAACGACGGAGCCGAGCATCATGCACTCAGCCGACTCTTGGGAGACGACCTGCCGCTAGTACCAGTTGTTGGATTGAAGAGTTCTCTGGGACACACTCTGGGTGGGGCTGGAGCCGTTGAACTGGTAATGTCGTGCATGGCGCTGCGCGAGCAGCGCGTCCCGGCGTGCGTCGACGTGAAGCCGGAGGACGTTGAGTTTTCTGGCTTGAATGTCTCGACCGGCGAGCCGTCCTCACGGCGCGTGGCACACACCCTCAACACTTCGTTGGGTTTCGGCGGGGCCAACACCTGCGTGGTGCTGAGTGAAGCCTCCTGCGTTGCGACGCACTTCGAGAAGTCATCCGTGACACGCGACATGCCTGACGCCTGGATCACTGGTGTAGGCGTTCTGCTTGAAGGCGCTGTCGGGCACAGCGCATTCGTTCGGCGCGCAATGTCGAGCGAGGCCTTTAGCGCTCTCTCCGATGCTCCGCCGCTCGACGATGGGGCGATGAGCGACATTTTAAACGCCCGGCGGGCCAGGCGCATGAGTGTGTATGTCAAGTTCACACTCGCCGCGGCGACACTGGCCCTGCGCGATGCTCAACTCTCAGGGAATCAGGACGTGCTGTCGACCGCCAACGCGATCCTCGGTTCGATGCATGGCTCGGCCGACTTCTGTCATCAGTACTATTCGCAGATCGTTTCGCAGGGCGTGCTGGCCGCCAATCCGGTGCTCTTTGCGGAGGGCGTGCCCAACGCCGCGGCCGCACACCTGAGCACAACGCTGGGCATCAAGGGTGCTTGCCAGACGATCATCGGCTCTCGCACTGCGGGGCTAGACGCTCTGGCACTCGCCGCGTGTCGAGTGCAGACCGGAGCGGCCGACACCGTGATCGTCGTCGCGGCGGAGGCGGCCAGCGCGATTGTCGATCGGGCCTATCGCGCCAACGGCCTGCAAACCCTCGCTCGTGACGATGGAGACTTACCTTCGCGGTCGGGCTTCGCTCGGCCCTCGCGAGAACTGGGCGGCGTGGCCTTCGTGGTCGAGTCGAGCTTCGCCGCTTCGGCCCGCTCGGCGAAGCCCTACGCGCAGATCGACGGCAACGCGTGGTCGTGCGCCTTCAGCCCAGCCAGAGGTGGTCCCGCGAGCGCCGTGCGGAACGTGCTGGCTCAGCTCTGGCAAGACACAGACACTTGCGGCGGCCCCGGCACGCTCGTCGGCTCGGCCTGCAACACCTGGATCGATCGCGCCGAACGGCTGGGAGCGCGAAGGTCCGGCCTCCATTGCGACCCCGGGCCGGTACACCCTCGCTTCGGCGAGTTGCACTCGGTCTCACCGATGACGGCCCTGGCGATGCAGTTGGTTGAAGCGGATGCAATGCCGAGATGCTCGATACTCTGTACCGATTGGTCGGGCGCGGCGTCTGCGGTCACGATCGCACAGATGGCCAGGCGGCTTAGTCGATAACGCTGGCAGACGAAGGACGATCATGCAAGGCAAGTATGACGTGGTGATTGCGGGAGGTGGACCGGGTGGTGCCACGGCGGCGATTGTGCTTGCGCGGGCTGGGCTAAGCGTGTGCGTGCTGGAACGTGATCGGCACCCACGGTTTCACATTGGCGAGTCCATCCTGCCGCGAACAATGCCATTGCTTCAGGAATTGGGGCTCGAACAGGCAGTGCGCGATCTGCCGCACGTGCCCAAGTTCGGCGCAGAGTTTGGCTTTGGGAATGATCACACAACGCGCAAGTTTGCTTTCACCGATGGGCTGCTCGCGGGTTCGCCCGTGTTCAACATCGAGCGTTCGGGCTTTGACAAGGTTCTACTGGACGCGGCCCGACAAGCCGGCGCGGAAGTCTTTGAGCAGCGTGCCGTGAAGGCCATCACGGAACTCGCCGACAACGATGTTGAAGTTGTCACGGCAGATGGGCCGGTTCGGGCACGTTTGCTGCTCGATGCTTCTGGCCACGGCACCGTGGTCGGACGAGCACTGAGTCTTCGAAAGAACTTCGCCGAGCCTGAACTCCAGAAGGTCGCGTACTTCCAGCACTTCGACGGCGTTGAGCGGCTGCCCGGCGACGAGTCGGGGCATCCGGGCATCTTTATGTGTGATGAGGGCTGGTTCTGGATGATCGGCATTGGGCAGAACCGAACGAGCGTCGGCTTTGTCACACGGCCATCGTTCGTGCGGAGCCTTCCAAACGCTCTTTCGCCCAATCGTCTGCTGCAATGGGCCGTGGAGCGCTGTCCGGTGGTACGTCATCGCATGAGGCACGCTACGGGCAGCGCCGAAAACATGATCCTTGCGGACTTCAGTTACCGTTGCAGGCCATATGCGGGGCCGGGTTACATGATGATCGGCGACGCCGCGTGCTTCCTGGATCCGATCTTTTCGACCGGCGTCACGCTGGCCATGATGACGGGCAAACACGCCGCAGTGTTGGCAGTGGCCATGCTTCACGGTGACGTGAGCGCTCGTTCGGCTCAGCGCAGGCATTGCCACTACATCGAGGGTGCCACCGAGCCCTTCTGGAGGCTCATTCGCGCTTTCTATGAGCACTCATTTCGTGAACTGTTCGTCCACGGAACCGGACCGCTGCAGATGCCCGGCGCCATCATTTCGCTGCTGGCGGGCCAGGTCTTCCCGCGCCCAGTATGGTCACTTCGCTGGCGTCATCGGGCGTTTGATCTGTGCGTCCGGCTTCAACGCTCGTTCGAGTTGTCGCCGCATCGGCCACGGTTCTATCTCACAGATGAACCGCCGCAGCCGCTGCCGCTCATCACCGGCTCGACGAGGACTCAGGCATCTGCGGGTGGCTCTTCACAATCGCCAGATCCGCGGGTTGGGGAGTCACCTCACGAGGCCGATTGGGTGACCGAGCAAGCACCGCTCGCGTGAGAACAAAGCCCAGGATTCCCAGACTCGTCCCCACGACCACACTTCCCACCAGCCAGTCGACCAGAAAGCGGCTGAGTCCCGACCAGTTCGCGACATCTCGCAACTCGCTCATCGTCAGACTCGGCCACTGTCCATTCAGCAACAGCCCGCCCACCGCGACCGACATTGCCACAAAGACCAAGCCCACCGGCGGCGAAGACAGACTAGAAACACCCACAACCGCCAGTGGATGCAATCGAAACCTCGCGGCGATCCAGAGGCACGTTACGGTCTTGATTCCATAAATCGGCAGCGTGGCGATCAGCAGCCCCACGCCGACAGACGCTGCGAGTCGCTCTTTGGAGACGGCGCTGCCGCGCGCCATACGGAACAGCCTTCTCGGACTGAACCAAGACGCGAGCCTGCGAAAGATGGTTCCGGACCCCGACCCACGATCTGGCTGCGCCATCACCGGCTGCGCCAAATGGGCACACCAGAGCAGTCGCGCGTGCATGGCGACGGCCCGGGCGGTGTCGGCGAAGAGCCGGAAGTGCGTGGTGCGACCGCCGGGCAAGCGATAGATGCAGCGGATTGGTTGCTCGATGACTGTTACACCATGCCAACCGGCCCGTACGAGCACTTCGGTCTCAAAGCCGTACCGCGGAGCGGCGCTGTCGAGGACGCTCAGGTGCGCAAGAGGATAAACACGCAAGCCCGACTGACTGTCGGTGACTCTAACGCCGCTCTCCAACCAGACCATCGCGTTGGAAATGCTCCGACCCAGTCGGCTGGCGATTGGTGCGCCAGAGCCAGCAGTGGTGCGAGCACCAACGAGCAGTGCACCCGGCGAGAGAGCCGATGCCCTGACTAGCCTTACTAAATCTGCAACTTCGTGCTGGCCGTCGGAGTCGATGGTGGCGGCATGTGTGAAGCCAGCGCGGGCGGCTTCTGTGAACCCGGTGCGTAAGGCTTGGGCCTTGCCAAGATTCGTGGTGTGCGTGAGCACCCGTCTGGCTGACTTGCTGGGTTCATTGATCCACCTGTCAAGAACGGCGGCGGTGTGGTCTGTTGCACCGTCGTTAACGACGATTGTCACCAAGCCGCACAAGTCCAACTCTTCCAGCACACCGAGCAACGACGCGGCGTGGTTGTACGTCGGGGCAATCACGGCCCAACTGAGTTGGATAGCCCCCCCGTTCGGCTCGCCCAGCGATGGAACTGCTCCGTTCAGCGTCATTGAGGGGATGTTATGGCCAGCCGCAAGGAGCGCCAGCCTCTAGATATCGCGAGTTTCAGCGACGGGTCCGCGCAAGCCTTCGCCATACATGCCCGAACGATTGAAGCAACAGGGATGGCGCTTCCCAGACGCGAGCATCGAGCAGACCCTGACGATCCGGCGTGCTCGCGTCTCGGCTCGCTTGGCCCAGACAATCCGCTGAATCTCGTCTTGCGTCGCGAAGGGCGTGATGGAAGACCAAGCCGCGCGGACACGTGTGTCTGTGGCGGCCAGTACCGTACAACAGTCCGCCGGCAACTTCGGTTCAGGTCTTTCGTCGGGTGCCAGAGGTGCGAGTTCAATGACAACGCTTTCGCAAAGCTCGGCACCGGCGGCTTCTCGCAACTTCCGGCTCACCTTGAGCCAGTGTCCGCCTTGGCCGTCTGGCTCGAGCGCGGTCCGAAAGCCGCAGCCCTCGACAGTGCCTCTCACTGACACCATTCCGCGCGAGGCCGGCCTTGCAATGGCAATTGGCGGCAAGGACAGGAACGACCAAGCCGGCGGTCGTTTGTTCGCCTCAGGACGGCACAGTGAGGCAGTGAAGCGGATGGTGGCGGCGGCGCTGGAATCAGCGTGCCGTCGGCCGCGGCGTTCGGGTACCTTCGAGATGCGGTGCTTTGCTGGCGAGGGCTTCAGGTGTTCAACCATTCCGACGATTGGCCGTGACATCGAAGTGCCGCGCAACTTCCATGTGTCTACCGCCGAGACGAGTGGAAGGTACCGTCACAATCGAAGTCCTTGTGTCGAATCAGAATCGAAGCGTTGGATGACGATTGTCCCCGAAACCCTTGATATCGAGACCCGCTGACGACATCGGGACGTCAACCTACGCGCTGCGGTCGTCCAGAGCACTCTTGGTTGGAGTTTGGGCGATCGATGGGCAACTGAGCGCCAGCCATTGAAGGCTGCTGCCTGCGCGATGGCCGCTTGCACGCAGTGATTCGCACGCAGGGCATTGTGGGTTCGGCCGCAGTCCCTCAGGGGTCGCGAGCACAATCGCCTACCATCTCGCCCTCTGAAACCGCTGAGCGTTCAGCGCGGCGAGCCTAGGCCACAAGACCATGACGCAGCCAGTCACACCGCCGTGACATGAATCTCGACGAACAACGCGATCTGGTTCTGTCCGGTTGCACAATCTCGTTCAGATGACCAAGTGGTCACTGGTCAAAGGCTCTGTCCCGTGCTGTCAGGCGAGGCCCGCGGTCGGATTGCCCCTTCGTCCTTCAAGGTAGTCGCATGTCCCAAGTCACGATCCGCCTTCCCAAATTCCTCACGTTCGGCCACAGGGAACTTGACCTTCGCTCAGGCCTCAGCGGATCGCCGAAGGCCGACATTCTGTCTGGCCTCACCGTTGCTCTTGCACTTGTTCCCGAAGCGGTCGCGTTCGCGTTCCTCGCGGGGGTGCCGCCCTTGGTAGGTCTTTACGCCGCGTTCATTATCTGCCTGCTCACAGCGATTCTTGGCGGGCGACCCGGCATGATTTCGGGTGCAACGGGCGCGATGGGGGTGGTCGTCGTGTCGCTGGTGGCCAACCACGGCATTGGGTATCTCTTCCCAGCTGTTGTGGTCTGTGGTCTGTTGCAGATTGCCGTTGGCGTTTGCCGACTGGGCAAACTTGTTCGGATTGTGCCGCACCCGGTGATGTTGGGATTCGTCAATGGGCTGGCGTTGGTCATTCTGCTCGCGCAGTTCGGCTCTTTCAAGACGCTGGGTGCCGATGGAGCCATGGCGTTTCTATCGGGCTCGCGGCTGTGGTTGATGCTCGGCTTTGTGGCGGTGACAATGGCGATCATCGCGTTCCTTCCACGGCTCACCAAGGCCCTGCCGTCGTCGTTGGCTGCGATTCTCGTCGTGGCGATCGCGGCAGTTGTCATCAACTCTCAAGCGAAGGAAGGCGAGTTACGCCCACTGTTGACGGTCAAGGACATGCTCGTGGACAGCACGCGGGCAGCGGCGGTTCAGACCGCCCAGCGGGAGAAGGACGCGGCCGTGCTGGAGGCCGCAAGTACAACGCTGCCAGCGGGAGTCGTGGCGGTGCCCGAGAAGGGACTGCGGTCTGTCATTGCTCCACTTACTGAGGAAGAGACCACCGCAGCCATCGCATCCGTGGAGGCATCAGCAGTTGGTATCGCCGGCGGACTCCCACGCCCAGTGTGGTGGGACTTCACACTCCCACCTATGACTCTCAGCACTCTCTGGATCATCCTCCCCTTCTCGCTCATCCTCGCGGGCGTGGGGTTGATCGAATCGCTGATGACGCTCACACTCGTCGATGAACTGACCGAAACCCGTGGCAAGAGCAATCGAGAGTGCGTCGGTCAGGGCGTGGCGAACGTCGCCTGCGGCATCTTCGGCGGCATGGGCGGATGTGCGATGATCGGCCAGTCGCTCATCAACGTGAAGTCTGGTGGACGAGGGCGACTCTCGGGCATTACCGCCGCGTTGGCGCTGCTGCTGTTCATCCTCTTTCTCTCGCCCTATATCGAGGCGGTGCCGATGGCCGCGCTTGTCGGCGTGATGTTCATGGTTGTGATCGGCACGTTTGAGTGGGCAACGCTGCAGACCTGGCGGCGGATTCCCGTTGCCGAGGTTCTCATCATGATCGTTGTCGCGGCGTACACCGTGCTGATGCACGACCTCGCCAGCGCGGTCATCCTCGGTGTGGCGCTCTCGGCGCTGGCTTTCGCCTGGAACAAGAGCAAACACCTCATCGCTGACGTCAAGTTCAACGACAAGGGGAGCAAAGTCTACCAACTCCACGGCGTGTTGTTCTTCGGCAGCGTGACACGTTTCCGCGATCTGTTCACCCCGCACCAAGACCCACAGGACGTGGTCATCGACTTCTATTTCAGCCGCGTCTACGACCAATCGGCGTTGGAGGCGATCAATTCCCTCGCCGAGCGATACGAGAAACTCGGCAAGCGGCTGCACCTCACGCACCTGAGCAACGACTGCCGGCGCCTGCTTGACCGCGCTGGCGACCTCGTGGAGGCCAACATCAGCGAAGACCCGCATTACCACGTCATGACCGAGCGGGAAAGGTGAGGGATCGCTCGCGACTCGACTCACCCACAGCACCCTTCAGTAACCTCTTTGAGAGCAGCAGGATGGGGACGGCCCACTTTCAGCGGAAATCATGTCTACTTGAGCGGGTTCTCGCGGCAGCGATTGACCTGGGCACCTCGCCCGCCAGGGAATAACGCAATCGTCGCGCATGTGTCAGAAGCGGCGACCAACACCCAAATCAGACTGAAAGGGTCGCTTCTGTGGACGTAGTCCATTCCCGCAGGGGCAGTGGCTTCGGCGCTTGGGATCGCGGGGGTGAAGGCAATGCAGCGTCGACGTTGACACCGCGGAATGCTCGACGGCCAAACCATCGCACAAGCCACAAGCGCCCGCGAAAGCACCTATGCAGGCGTTCACGATCCAATCGGGGTGCCAGGAAGGCGGATGAGCTCCTTTAGGGTCGGAATCGGCCGATAGGGCTCAGAAGCTCGGTTCGTGCTTTCGCCGTGAATATCCTTCTGCACCGAGCGACCGGCGCTGGCTGGCACAGGTTGGTCGAGGCGATGTGAGAGAGCCGTCATTTGGTGAAAGCGGGTTGCACATGACGACTTCTGGATTTGCCGAGTAGAGCCACTGACGTGAGAGGCAACCCATGCTCCGCCTGACCGGGATCAATCTTCCGCTTGGTCATTCCCCCGATGCTCTCGCCGAGGCTGCCATCGCTCGCCTACGCATTGTGCCGGACAGGTTGATCTCCTGCACAGTGTCTCGGCGAGCGCATGACGCCCGCAAAAAGTCGGCCATCCTGCTGGTCTATTCGCTGGATGTGGAGGTGAAGGATGAAGCGGGCGTGCTCAAGCGATTTGCCGGCGATGTGCACGTCAAGCCAGCACCGGACGTCGAGTATCGCTTCGTCGCGTGCGCGACTGACAAAGTATGCACGCGTCCGCTGGTGATCGGTGCCGGGCCTTGCGGGTTGCTCGCAGCGCTGCTGCTGGCCCAGATGGGACTTCGGCCCGTAATCCTAGAGCGAGGCAAGGAAGTACGCGATCGCACCAAAGACACCTGGGGGCTGTGGCGCAAGTCGTTGCTCAACACCGAATCCAATGTGCAGTATGGCGAGGGCGGTGCGGGGACATTCTCCGACGGCAAGCTCTACAGCCAGATCAAGGATCCCCGCCATCTCGGCCGAAAGGTCTTGAAGGAATTCGTGAGAGCCGGAGCGCCTCCGGAAATCCTGATCGCGGCGCACCCGCACATCGGCACTTTTCGCTTGGTGAAAATGGTGGAGAACATGCGTGCCACCATTCAGTCTCTCGGCGGCGAGTACCGTTTTGAGAGCCGCGTAACGGACTTCGATATTGCAGTCGGCAGCAACGGCACGCGTCGAGTATGCGGCGTCGTGCTTGCCAGCGGCGAGCATGTTGCATCCGATCATGTCGTGCTCGCGATTGGCCATAGTTCGCGCGATACGTTCCAGATGCTGCAATACCGCGGGGTACACATCGAAGCCAAGCCCTTCTCCTTGGGCTTTCGCATCGAGCATCCGCAACCGCTTATCGACGTCGCGAGATTCGGCCCCAGCGCGGGCAACCCCATCCTCGGTGCAGCCGATTACAAACTCGTGCATCACGCCGCAAACGGGCGAGATGTCTACAGCTTCTGCATGTGCCCGGGCGGCACGGTTGTCGCCGCCACCTCCGAGGAAGGCCGAGTCGTCACCAACGGCATGAGTCAATATTCTCGTGCCGCTCGGAATGCCAATGCGGGCATCGTCGTCGGCATCTCGCCCGAAAGAGACTATCCGGACGGCCCGCTGGCGGGCGTCGCGTTCCAGCGCAAATGGGAATCAGCCGCATTCGTCGCCGGCGGCGGCACCTACGCCGCGCCGGCGCAGCGCGTGGGCGACTTTGTCGCCGGGAGGCCCAGCACATCGCTCGGCAGCGTCGTTCCATCATACAAACCGGGAGTGCTGCCTACTGATCTCACTTCCTGCCTTCCGGAGTATGCCACCGACGCGATCCGCGAAGCGCTCACAGCGTTCGGCCGTCAGATACGCGGGTTTGATATGGATGACGCCGTGCTGACAGGTGTTGAGACTCGCACCTCATCGCCGATTCGGATCAACCGTGACGAGACCTATCAGAGCCTCAACACAAAAGGACTGTTTCCTGCTGGCGAAGGCGCCGGTTACGCGGGCGGCATCCTCTCCGCCGGCGTTGACGGCATCAAAGTCGCCGAGGCGGTCGCCCAAAGTATGCTGGCCGTTTAGAGCGAATAGACCAGTTGGCACCTAAGGCTCTAACTCCGGCCCATTCGAGAGCCTCTCGCTGGTCCGCGAATGTGCGGCACTCTAGCCGCGGACAGGCGATCAGCGGCGAGACGCCCAGTAGGCGTCCGCCTCGGCCTCAAGCTTGTCCAGTCGCGAGTAGTAATCCGGGAACTCCTTGAGGTGTGCCCAGGCGATCTTGCCCGTGAGCGAGGCATCGTCATTGGTGACGTTCGTCTCGGGGTCGTGCGATCCATGCTCGAACTCCACCTCCAGGCCGCGACGGAACTGGTCTACATCCACCTTGGTCCAGTCGACGCCGAGTGTTTCGCCTATCCGCTTCGCGTCATCGACACTGATTTTTCGCTTTCCCATCGACGGCTCCATTCCATTCCGAAACGCTAGGCGAACGAGATCAGGGGCTTGATCATCCCATCCTCTTTGGTCTGCATCATCTCGAACGCTCTCTCGATGTCCCTAAACGGGAACCGATGCGTGGTCATTGGAAGCGGATCAACTCGCCCCGCGGCGATGAGACGCATAAGCCGGCCCATGCGCTCTGATCCGCCGGGACACAGGGCCGTTCGGATCGTCTTGTCGCCCATGCCGACGCCCCACTCCAGCCGCGGGATGGGGACCGTGTCGCCGTCACCGTGGTAGCCGATGTTGGAGATTGTGCCACCCGGGCGAGTTGATTTCACGCAGGCGGCAAATGTCGCTGGAGAACCTAGCGCCTCGATCGCCGAGTCCACTCCCTTGCCGCCGGTGAGCTTCATGATCGCCTCGACGGCGTCCTCTTTGGTGAAATCGACAACGACGTCGCAGCCGAACTTCTTTGCCAGCGCGATGCGGCCGGGCATGGACTCAATCCCGATGATGAGCCCTGCGCCGAGCAGGCGCGCACCGACGCTCGCCATCAATCCTACGGGCCCCTGCGCAAACACCGCCACGCTGCCGCCGATCGGAATGTTCGCATACTCGGCCCCGACAAATCCGGTGGACAGCATGTCGCAGCAGTACGCGGCTTGCTCGTCGGTCAGGCCCTCGGGTATGGGAGCCAGATTCGCCACGGCGTTGTTGACGTGGAAGTACTCCGCCATGCTCCCGTCCTTAAGGTTGGCGAACTTCCAGCCTCCAAGCATCCCGCCGCACTGGCTTGAGTAGCCGCGCTGGCAGTTGTCACACGCGTAGCACGGCGTGATAGCGCTTACCGCCACCCGCTGGCCGAGCTTGAAAAGACCGCTGGCCGCCGCGAGTTCACCAAGCTCGTGGATGACTCCGACGGCCTCGTGTCCAAGAGTCAGGCCGTGTCGGTCGCCGATGGCACCTGCCACGGTGTGTGTGTCTGAAGTACAAATGAGCCCAGCGGTCGTGCGGATGATCGCGTCGTTAGGCCCGGCGCGGGGGATCGGCTTATCGACGACCCCAACCTCATCGATGCCGTGCATCACGAAACACTTCATCATCTCGGGCATTCGATTCTCCAGCTACGACGATAGACCTGCAGCGCCGCATGTTTGCTCTGCTGGGATCAGCGGTCGCCCGAACGTCAGACCGTGGCGGCCACCGATGATGCCTCCCACAATCTGGGTGTGGGGCGTGCAGAGAGCCACGCCTTTCCAATGGGCTTCGGGTGTCAATGCTTCGCGTCGCGCACGGTCACGAGTTCCCTCTCGGCCTGAGTCCAATCGGTGGTCGCGTCGCCTACGTCGCCGTTACGAGCCTCGCAGATCTCGTACGCGCGGACTCGGATTCGGTCAGCGATGGATTGGGAGCAACTCGCTTCCGCCTTTCCGGCGCAAGGCTTCGAGGCGGCGATGGAGGGCGGGGCTTCGTGGAGTTTCTTGTGCCGTGACATACGGATCTCGTTCTTTGCTGAAAGGGAGTGAGGAAGAATGGAGGCGGCGGCGCAGAGAGCTGGAAACGCGTACGCGGGAAGAAGTTGAGTTGCGAGCAGAGCGGAGTCGCACTTTGCGCCTACCGTTTTCGACTACGGATAGGACTCGTGGAACACCGATCTGTGTGCATAGCGAGCATTTTCATTATATAATGTTCGTGACGAACACGCGGCGTGCGGTGAAGGGTACGTGAATCGTCTATCATATAGGCAGTTTTGCATAAATTTTAGGATCCGCTGGAGTGGGGGTCATGTCAACCCGTATGCGCACGATGTCACACTCAGCACTTTGGACGGCAATGCGATGCGTGAGCCTCGGCCTGCTTGTGGCCGCGGCAGGGATCGGCGGCTCCGATGTCTCGATGGCGGCACTGACCGGCAGCCGCTTCGGGCTGATGCTTCTATGGGCGATCGTCGTCGGGGCGTTTATCAAGTTCATCCTCAATGTGGGCGTGGTCCGCTGGCAGGTCGCCACCGAGGAGACGTTCCTGGAAGGGGCCTGCCACCGATTGGGACCGGCCGCTCGAATCGTGTTCTTGGTCTACCTGCTGCCGTGGACCTTTTCGGTCGGTGCATCGGTGATGAGCGCAAGCGCAGCCGTGGCAGCCGCCGTGCTGTCGTCGGAGAAGGGATGGGTCGCGAGCGGCACTTCGGAAGCCTCTGGATCAATGCGGGTCCTCCTGGGCCTTGGCCATAGTCTCGCGGCCGCAGGCCTTGTGCTCGGCGGGGGCTACGCCGTGTTCAAGCGTGTGATGGGCGTCTTGACGATCGCGATGGTGTTCCTCGTTGTCGTTGCAGCTGTCCTGACTCGTCCTGATCTGAGCGCGGTGTGCGGCGCAATCTTTGTGCCACGACTGCCCCTGGGGGATCCCGAAGGCTTGCAATGGACCATTGCCCTCTTTGGCGGGATTGGCGGCACCGTGACGATGCTCGCGTACGGCTACTGGATGCGTGAGGAAGGACGAACCAAGGGCGGGAACCAACCGCCGCCTCGCGCTTGGTCTTACCGGATCGACCTCGGCATCGCCTATACCGTCACGGCGTGTTTCGGCATCGCGCTGACGATCGTGTCTGCTGATGTCCCGGTCCATCCAAGTGGCGGGAACCTGTTCCAAGCTGTAGCGTCGCGTTTGGCCGAGACGATTGGACCGGTGGCCGCGTGGGTCTATCTCGCGGGCGCTTGGTGTGCTGTCTGCGCCTGCATGCTCGGAGTTTGGCAATTCGTCCCGCTGCTCTTCGCGGATTTCATTTTCATCGGTCGCGGTGCGCCGGGTAATGCGGATGCCAACACTCCGCCGGAGCAACGAGGGCCCAAGAGCGATCTCTCCCGCACCCCTGCATACCGAGCCTATCTCGTCGGCCTAGCGACGCTTCCAGCCTTGGGCCTGTGGCTCGACTTCGCGGTTGTGCAGCGAGCCTTCGGAATCCTGGGGGCAATGTTCATTCCCCTGCTTGCCCTTGCCCTGCTGCTGATGAACAACCGCCGAGCCTGGGTCGGTCGGCATGTCAATGGCTTCCTCACCAATGCGGCACTTGTAGCCGCATTAGTTGTCGCATCAATCGGCTTGGTGTTTGAGTGTGCCCGGCTGCTTGGGCGATCATGACGTTCTATCTAGATTGCCTAGCACCAAAGGTTCGAAGGCCTTTGGCGTCAGCCATTTAATCGGGGTGACAGTACACCAATAGAACTTTTACTGGAAGGCGTTAGGGTCTGGGAACCCGACACACGCCTTTTGCTGAACGCCAAGGCGGTTTCGGAAGGCGGACATGCAATCGCCGCACAACCATCAATTTTCTCTTGACACGGATTCAATCCGTCCACTTGACTCCGGCCGGGGTGCCAAGTTCATTCGCCTGGGGGGAGGACCGATGGCGGCTTGGTCATGGTTCAGTAGAGACGCGTCAACATGTAGATTGTCCCGTGGGCGCGGGGAGCCAGTTGCTCGCCGCGAGATCAGAGGGCTCATGGAGAATCCGGTTGTTCAGGGAACGTAGTTGGACATACCCGGACCGGTCTTGTCGTAGACATTAAAGAATTCGTCCGGCATGATCGTGGCAACGCCGCCTTCGGGCTTCTCGATCAAATCCTTCTCCAATGTTTTGATCCGGAACTTCCAGCCCGCGGGAAGTTTCTTGAATCGGCTTTGCCCGGCGGCTACGAACTCGTCGAAAGTTTGTTCTGCCTTGAGGCCCACCTGGAATCCTTTCATGACCCAGGTGGTGCCGGCGGGGTCGTCTAACAGCAATACCGTGGTGCCCTTGTTCCAACCCAACCCGCTTTTGCGCGCGATGGTCATGGGCTTGTAGGGGGTGGATTCATCCACGCCACCCGCGGAATCGCCCATGTTCAGTTGGGCGACCCAGGGGACCATCATGCCGTTGAAGTCCCTTTCCGTTCCAACCTGAACTTCAGACCAATCAGGCTGCCAGATTTTCGGGCCGTTCAACGATGCGCCGAGGACGCCGTAATCCTTCTTCATCTCGTCGAAGTCGAGAGTTTCAACCCAGCTTTGCGGGGCGGTGTCCTTTGACGCAGGGATGCCCGTGGGGGTGAACAAGGTGTTGTAACAGGAGGCGACCATTTTTCCGGTGTTGGCGTCGCGACCGGCGAGGAAGATCTCGACGAATCGCGTCTGGTGCATGTTCTCGACGCGCTTGGATCTGGCGTTGGCGCCGTCAGACAGCACTTTGGGGTCGGTCGCTGCAACCGGTTGCAGCCGAACGGGGTCACTTGTCTGCGCACATCCGCAAAGCACAATAAAAGCCAAGGCAGCCACGAGCATTCGCGATGTCCCAACCATAAGTAGAGTCTCCAAGGTCATCCGAGTGTAGCAGATCGGTTTGGTCCGTCGCATGAACACCAGCTGCTGAGCCATAGGGTCGTTGACTCTCAGTCATCGCCTTCAACGAGTAGGTGTATTCGAGCGTGAACATCGAGCGAGATGGTAACAGCGGTAAGGCACACACCGACTGACGATATTGCGGTTCAAAAATGACAGCCCCGCAAGTCCATGACTTGCGGGGCATCATTCCAAAGTCGGGGTGAAAGGATTTGAACCTTCGACCTTCTCGTCCCGAACGAGACGCGCTACCAAGCTGCGCTACACCCCGTCTGTCCCGATCGGAAGCGAAGTCACTGACCGGGCCGCATGATATCCCCATCACCGCACCCGGACCAACGGGAAGCGGTCGATCTCTGACTGCTCGCATCAGCGGTTGGCCAGCATTAAACCCACCCGCACGCCACGGCGAGCAACGGGTTTACTCCGATCGCACCGTCTCGGCGGGGAACGTCGGCTTGTTCGTATAAAGATTGTCCGAACGCGTGCCTGGGTCGCCGTCAGAGCCTGCTGAGTAGAAATACGGCCTACCGCCGGGGCAAATCCCCTCGTCGGCGTCACCGCCGAGGTTGGGTGTTATCGGGTCTTCGGGACGAATCGACCGCCGAAAATCTGTCGTGATTTCCGAGCCGTTGCCACTGCGGTAACTCAGCTGTTCAACGTCTCGGGCAACTTCCATCCATGTACCCGAGCTCTGACTCCAATAATTGCCGTAACCGCCATCAAACCGAGGATGCACGAATCGAAGCGGCCGACCAAAGCCGTCCAGCACCGTTAGCCCCTGAATCACGTCGCGGTTCACGTCACGCGGCGAGGGCTGGCCGTTGTGGGAGGCCGAAACAATCGGCCCGCGGCGGACCAATCTGGTGTCCAGTCCGTTAAGGGCCGAGTCGACCGCTTGCGATTCT
>JBGSRG010000379.1:0-1532 GCA_041737685.1 Phycisphaerales bacterium
GCGCTGATCCGCCGTGTCGCCACCCCCGCCGCGTTGCGTTCCCAAACATTCAGATCTACCAGTTCTCGCGCCTCAGGATCAAACCCCTCGGCCATGAACACCCGCGTGCCCACCGGCTCATCCTCCGCCTCCATCATCGTCCGCCTCGTCGAAAATCCACCCTCGGCCGTCGGCGGCACACCAAACTGTGAGATGCTCCGATTGCCCACCTCGCCATGCTCGCGGATCAACAGCGGCGCGATCCTCGGGTGCGAGAGCACCAACTCGTGATCGGCGAGTTTCAGCAGCATAAACCCCGCCGCCACCACCAGAATCGGCCACGCCACACGCCGCAGCGAGATGCCCGACGCCAGCATCGCCGATAACTCCCGATGCCGCACCATCTGCGTCAGCGTAAAGCCCATCCCGCCCACAAGCGCAAGCCCAACCGTGAACGCAAACAACTGCAGCACACGCGGGCCCCACAGATCAAACACCAGCATCGCCGCAACCACCGCCTTGCGCAGCCCCGCGCTCCCCGGATCAATCCGCCCCGCCGAGCGAACAAAGCGATCAATGTTCAGCGTCACGTCGATCGCCACCACAAACGTGAACAGCAAGACCAGCAACGCCACAACGTTGAACAGATACTGCCGGGCGATATACCGATCCAGCGTCTTCACGCCGTCACGCTCCTTGTCATTCGATGGCCTTGCTCCACCGCGCCACCGCCAGCCGAATCACCCGCGTCCAGATGCCGCTCAACCGCAACCCCCGCGTTGTTCAGCCGGTCCAACTCGCGCACAAAAACCACCGACAGCCACGCGATCACCGCTCCAGCGTACACGTCCGACAGAAAGTGCGCCCCCACCAACAACCGCGTCAGCGCAGTACCTGCCGCCAGCGCAAGAAGCACCCACCTTGCCCGCGGCCAGATCAGCCCAAGCGCCAACGCCGCACCAAACGCAACCGCCGCGTGCGACGACGCAAACCCCAGATTCTCTGCGATCAACGGCCGATCCCACCACGCCCGAAACATAAACCAGCCGCCCACGCCGGAACCATCCAGCGCCACATCCGGCCGAAGCCTGCGCACCACCAGTTTCAATACCTCCGCCACCCCTCCCGCCAGCGCTGCGCTCAGCAGCACAAAAACGCCGCGCCGAAAGATCCGGCCCGCGCTCGCCAACGGTGCACCCCGCTCAACCCCACCCCGCTCTCGAGATCCGCTCGCAAAGTGCGCCCAATCCCTCAAACACAACACCGGCACCAAAAACAGCGCCAGCCACCGCAAGTCGCCGAACAATCGCAGCACCACGTACCACGTCTCGCGCTCCAGCCCCTTCTCCGCCGCCTCCATCTTGCTCGGATCGCCCAACCCCGCCCCTTCCGCCAGATACAGGTACGCCGCGCGATCCCAGCACAAGCACACCATCAGCCCCACCAGCGCCAACGCGCCCCACCCTCTCAACCACGCTCGGCAAGGTGCCCACGCACTCGCCACACGCCCCAACACCGCCCAAATCCGGCGCTCCAGCGGCGAACCCACCACC
>JBGSRG010000390.1:0-10704 GCA_041737685.1 Phycisphaerales bacterium
CAGGCAGGTGCAGCCGGCGCGAGCGCTGGCGGACCCGGCGGCGAGAGCGGCGCAGGTGCTGGCTCGGGCAAGTCTGGCGGCGACGACGTGATTGATGCCGAGTATGAGGTCAAGGACGAGACCAAGCCGTAAGCAGGGCGATCGGGCATTGCGGTAACGGTGTTCATCACAGACCGGGAACGGCTCGACAGCCGTTCCCGGCTTTCATTCGCTCGTACCTTTGCGGCATGGGCCAAGTCCGCTTCGTCGGTGCAGATGGTTGCAAAGCGGGTCGCTGGGCTTGCGTTGTGATCGACAAAGCGGGCAGTGCGTCCTTCGATGTGCTTGATTCGGCGCGAGCGATCGTTGAACGATTCCCGTCAGCGGAACGGATCGTGCTGGATGTGCCAATCGGGCTCCAGGCGGGCGGGTCGTGGCGAACTTGCGATCTCGAAGCCAAACGAATCCTGGGGAGGGCCAACAGCCGTGTCTTTCTCACAGCCCCCCGACGGGTGCTGGAATGCGCGGACTGGGCCAAGGCCAACGCGATGAACCGAGAACTCACGGGTCACGGCCTGAGCAAGCAGTCGTGGGCCATTGTGCCTCGCGTGCGAGAAGTGGACGCTCTGATGCAGACCATGCCCGCGGCTCGAGTGACGGTACGAGAGTGTCACCCTGAGATTTGCGTGTGGGGGCTGACGGGTGGTGCGGACGGCGGCATTGTGGCGCCGGGCAAAAAATCAGAGGAAGGCCGTCAGTTTCGGCTGCAACTGGTTGAGCGGTTCATTCCCGAATCTCGCCGCATTCTCTCGGAGGCGATGGGTCGCTGGCCGCGAAAGTTGCTGAGCTCTGACGACGTGGTGGATGCGATGATCTGTGCGGTCACAGCGGCGTCGCCCGAGAGTCTGCTCAGAACGCTGCCGGGGCAAATGACGAGCGATCTCCAGTTCACGCCCGCTCAACACTCTGAACAGGACGCAACGGGAGTGCGCATGGAGATGCTGTACCGATTGGAAGCTCCGACCGAACTGCCAGCTAATCCTCGACTGTGAGTTCGATCTGACGGGCGGCGTTGCCCGACCGGGCACGAACCAAGAGCATGATTCGCGAGTCCACGTCGGTTCGAGTTACGCTGACGCTCGCGCCGCCGACGGTTGGGTCGTTGGCGCTGTTGCCGTCGTCAGAGATGGTGCCGATCTGCCCGTCACCGTCGTGATCGGTGCGTGTGACCCACTCACGCAGAGCCATGTTCGCGCCGGCCTCGGAGGCGTAGTAGGCCCTGGAACCCGCTATGCGAGCGATGGTCAGTTCCTGATCTCGGGCCCCCGTCGTGACCATCGCCACCACGGCGAGTTGGAGCACGATCAGTACGATGAGGATCGCAACGATGGCCGTGCCGCGGCGAGCACGACGAGTACGCCGCGCTCGGCCCATTGGGCGAGCGGGCCGACTTCGGGGGGATGGCGCGAGGCCGATCAGACTCATCAAGGGAGTCATCGGCCGCTCGACCAGCAGCCGGCGTGGGTTCCGGGGTGCGATGAGGGAGTGTTGGACAGTTTGGAGCGGTTGTGCGGGCGCAGGCACCGAGGTCGTGGCATTGGCGAGCGAAACCACGCCCCAAACTGTCTGATCGGGCATCCGATCACTCCAGTCGCGCGTGCCCTCTGACGCCCTTCAGTGGGATCATCGCGTGGTCCACGGCTGACTTTGGCCCGCCTGGTTCATTCTGGTACCGCAGTCTGGCGAACTGGGAATGGCATTTGCCACCGGAATCCGATTGACGATCGAACCCGCTCGGCCAAACATACCGATCAACGAAGTGGCTCACACCCGGAGAGGTGGCAGAGTGGTTGAACGCGTCGGTCTCGAAAACCGATATACGGCTTGCCGTATCGGGGGTTCGAATCCCCCCCTCTCCGCTTTCAGTGCTTGCTTTGCCCCTCTGGGCATCGGCGGGGCAGCGGCACCGATACTTTTGCAGCCAATTCGCTGCCTGTTCGCTGACGGATGAACACGCCCCTTCTCGCGCGGGCGTTACCATCCGGCGTGCCGTCGCCCCTCTCACCCAGGCCCCCAGACACAACAACCTCTGTCCGTGCCATTCTCGGCCCGGAAGGTCCTATCGCGCGCTATCTCGGTGAGCGATTCGAGTCTCGGCCCGAGCAGATCGCCATGGCAGAGGCCGTGGCGAAGGCCATGTCTGCGCGCGGCAGCGCGCTGGGCAGTGGAGGGAGTTCGGCCCCCGGCGCGGCCATCGCTTCTCGACTGGCCGTCGAAGCGGGGACCGGCGTCGGCAAGTCGTTTGCCTATCTCATTCCCGCGGTGCTTCGCTGCATTCTCCACGGCGAGAAAGTCGTCATCGCCACCGCGACGATCTCGCTGCAAGAGCAACTCATCAGCAAAGACATCCCGCTGATTCTCGACACGCTGAAGGATTGGAACCTTCCCGCCGAGCAACTGCGTGCCGACCTCGTGCCCGTGCTCGCCAAGGGCCGCGGCAACTACGTCTCCATTCGTCGGCTGCAACTGGCTTCTTCGCGCCAGCAGGCGCTGCTTCACGACGCTCCGAGCCGGGCGAGCCTGCACGTTATCGAAGATTGGGCATACCAGACCACCGATGGGTCGTTGTCGTCGCTGCCCGCGCTCGACCGGCCCGAGGTCTGGGATCACGTTCGCTCTGACACCGACAACTGCATGGGCCGAAAGTGCCCGCACTACAAAGACTGTTATTACCAGAACGCCCGCCGCAGGCTCGAGGCCGCGAACCTGATTATCTGCAACCACGCGCTGTTCTTTGCCGACCTCGCGCTGCGAACTCAATCGGCCAGTCGGTTTGATTCGCCCGCCGCGGCGATTTTGCCCGGTTATCACCACGTCATTTTCGATGAGGCTCACAACCTTGAAGATGCGGCGGCGGGGCACTTCGGCCTCTCGCTCAGTGAGCCGCGGGTGCGTCGATTGCTCCGCACGCTCTACTCGGCCCGGCGACGGGGCCGCGCAGGTGGTGCGGGCGGAAGTGGGGGAGGGGTTGGTGGTGGGGGATATCTCGCCGAACGGTCGCTCTCGATCGCCGACGGTGAGGCCGTGCAGCGAGCGATCATGCTCGTGAGCCGAGCAGAAGACGCCGCGGCACGCTACTTCGACCAGCTGTTGAGGTTCCACAGGTCAAAGCGCGGCTCCGCCGGGCGACTCCGACCCGCCGACGTTGACGAGTTTGAGAATCCGCTCTCGCCAGCGCTGCGAGATCTTGCGATTCGGTTGCGGTCGTTGCGAGACAACGTGAAGAGCGAGCAGGACCGGTTTGAGTTGGCCAGCTTTGCCAAGCGAGCGGCCGACCTGGGACTCATCGCCGATGCGTTGATCACGCAGTCGCTGGGCGCGCGAGCAGAGGAAGGCGAGAGCTCAGAGCCCCAAGACGCGGGCGCTGGCGAGTCGGCTACGCCGGCGCCGCCCGCTTATGTCTATTGGATTGAAGTCGAGGGCGACTCGAGAGCGGCTCCTGGCGGTTCGGCTTCGGCCCATCGATTTGGCCCACGGGTGACAATTGCGTGCGCACCCGTCGACGTAGCCCCCTTGCTGAGGCAGCACCTGTTTGACCCGCGTGTTTCGCTCGCAAGTGTTCCGCTGGACGAGGGTGGAGATAGACATGATGCAGAAGGCGGCGAGTCTGAGTTTGGTTCGATTGCGGGTCAACCCCCCACGCCCACGCCCACTGCGCCCACCAATCCAGCCAATCCCGCCACGCCAGCCACGTCCTCCGCGCCCTCCATCCTTCGACCCTCCGTCACGCTCACCTCTGCAACGCTCGCCACACGCTCTGCCAAGAGCGACGAGCCGCTGGAACACGCCGAGTCCGCTTTCAGCCACCTCATCAACAATCTCGGCCTGCCCCAGCCTCCAGACTTGGCGCTACTTCAACTCGGCTCACCCTTTGACTACGCCAGTCAGGCACAGCTTGTCATTGACCTGACCGTGCCAAACCCACGCGGCGGCGGAAATGCCGATGGTTACAACCAGGCGCTCGCGGCGAGGATTTTGCACCACGTCCGAGCGACCGACGGTTACGCCTTCGTGCTCTTCACCGCGTTCAGCACGCTCAATGCCTGTGCAAGCATTCTGCGCCCCAAGTTTGACCAGATGAACATGGCGTTGTTCGCGCAAGGGGTTGACGGGCCGCGTCCGATGATCCTCAAGCGGTTCGTCGAATCGCCCAGGTCGGTGCTCTTCGGCGCGGCCTCGTTCTGGCAAGGGGTAGACGTTCGGGGCGATCAACTCCGCAACGTGATCATCACCCGACTGCCCTTTGAGCCGCCCGACCGACCGATCACGCAGGCGCGCAACGAGCGGCTAGAAGCGCAGGGCCTGAACCCCTTTATGTACGATTCTTTGCCTCGCGCCATTATCCGGTTCAAGCAAGGCTTTGGGCGGTTGATCCGCTCTGCCACCGACTCAGGGCGTGTGGTGGTGCTGGACCCACGGATCGCGACGACGGGCTATGGCAAGCGGTTTGTGGGTGCGCTGCCGCCGGGTGTGCCCGTGTCGGTGGTCGAACCGAACCCCGAAGACGAGGCTCCGCCCGCGACGGACTGGGACCAGTACGCTTGAGCGGGCGATGCCCCAATTGCAGGTGGGCTGCCAACCAGTCGAAACCTCCGCGAATCGAACGACGCTCACAAATGGGATCGCACATTGGCACCGTAAAGGTCCGCCGGGACGTTTCTTGCACCGGATTGACCTGCCCTAGGGCTGAACGAACTCTTTGGTGGATCAAGCGAAGTTCCGAACCCGCGGGGCGGAAGTCCAATCCAGCAAAGGACTTGCAAGATTTGTGAGCGCAGTTTGGCGAGGGTTCGGCATTGCGGCTGAACGTTGCAGGGGCCGTTGATTCGGGAAGTCCCGAAGGTGCGACGCAGTTTCGCCGATGAAACCGATGATTTGTAGCTTTTATCGAACGCAAAGGTATGGTAAAGTGACTCAGGACCAACGGGCACCCGAGTGTGATCGAGACGCCCAGCATCGGACCTTTTCAAGAGTGAGGATGGGACCATGAAGAAGAATGTGTGGAAGGCTTGCGCGCTTGCCGTGCTCGCCGGAACGTGTATGACCTCGACGGCGTATGGCCAGGCGGAAGCCTGTGCGGATGCGGGAACGTTTCCCGTCACCGTGGGCACCCCCTTTGGTGGCAACTTTACCGGCTCGACCAACGACGGCCCCACGGGCTGCGGCGGCACGGGCAACCTCACGCAGTGGTGGACGTTCACTCCGCCCGCGGACGGCCGGTACCTGATTTCGATGTGCTCGTCGGCACAGGTGGATACGCATCTGGGCGTCATGCTTGATACCGATGCCTGTGCGGGCGCGGTGACCTACGTCGCCTGCAACGACGACGCCTGCGGGTTCGGTTCGCAGGTCGCGGTCAACCTGCTTATGGGCGTGACATATCGCCTGCGTACGGGCACGTTCAGTGCCACGATCACCAACGGCGGCGGCTACACGGTCCTGATCACACAGGACTCACTCACGCCTCCGGCCAACGACGACTGTTCGATGGCGACGATGGCGATGGTCGGATCACAGTCGGGTAGCAACGTCGGCGCGACCGGCACCAACGACAACTCGTGCGGCGGCACCGTCGACACGAACGACGTGTACTTCACGTTCACAACCGGCGCTGCGGGACCGTACCGTTTCAGCGTCTGCTCGGGCGACTTCGACAGCGTGATGTCGCTGCACACGGCTTGCCCCGCAGACACGGCCAACCAGATTGCGTCCAGTTGCGTGACCTCGGGCAATCCGCCGATCATCGGCTGCTCGAACCGTGGCTCAACGTTCCTCGCAAGCCTCGGCGCCTCGCAGCAGGTCTGGATTCGGATTGCCGGCGCATCGGACCAGGGCACGTCGGGCACCGTCACCCAAGCTCCTCCGCACGTTGGCTGGGGCTCGTTCGATCTGAACATCGAGTTCATCGTGCCCCCGGCCAACGACGACTGCATCAACGCGGAGATTCTTGATGTTGTCAACGGCGGCTCAGTCAGCGTCGATGCGAGCGTTGCGAGCGATGAGTCGTTCGACGTGACTTGCAACAGCGGCACGATCGCGCGCCGGGCTGTCTGGTACACCTTCACGCCGACGACAGACGGCACATTTATCTTCAACGAGACGAGTGCCAACGATACCTTCCACGCACTGTTTACGGGCATTGATTGCAACAGCCTGACGCAGATCGCCTGTTCCGACCCGGAGTCGTCCGCCACGGCCGTGACCATGGGCACGCAGTACTGGTTGCTTGTGGGCATGTGGTCGAGCACGACCAACCCGACCGTGCCGTACACGTTCAACTACAGTTTCCCGACGCCCCCGGCCAACGACGACTGTGCAACCGCCGAGGAAGTGACTTCGTTCCCCTCCACCTTCACCGTCGCAAACGCGGCAGCCAACAACAGCGGCCTGCTCGGCGGCTGCGAGCGATTCGGCGACGTGTGGTACGAGCTTGTGGCTCCAGGCAACGGTGCCTTTACGCTTGGCGAGACGGGCGCGCAGACCGCTGCATTCGGCGTCTACGACGCTAACCCCTGCGGCGACGGAGCCCCCTTCCTCCTCTGCAACACCACGCAGACGGGGCTCGGTGTCTTCCCGGTGTTCAGCGGCCAGTCTTACTGGGTCCGCGTGGGCACCGCCGCCTCGACCACCAGCCGCACGACGCCGCTGGCGCTCAACTTCGAGTTCACGGCTGCTCCCATCAATGACGTCTGCGACGACGCGGCGGTGCTGGACCTCAACAGCGGCGGCAGCATCACCGTCGACGCCCGCGCAGCGATCAACGATGATGACATCGACTGCAACGGCGTAACCGTCGAGGCGGTTGCCGGCGTGTGGTACACCTTTACCACGACCGACGGCGGCGTGCTCAACATCAACGAGACTTCGACGGCAACCGTCGCTACGCAGCTCTACACCGGAACCTGCGGCTCGCTCGTGACCGAGGTCGGCTCGTGCTCGACCACGCAGAACCGCAACTTTACGCTCGCGGCCAACACCACCTACTTCATGATCATGTCCATGAGCGCAGGAACCCGGCCGGGGGTGCCCTACGCCTTCTCCTTCGCCTTCACGCCGGCGACGGGAGCCTGCTGCAACGCGGCGGTATGTTCGGTCGCGACAGAGTCCTCATGCGTCTCCGGCGGCGGCACATACTTGGGCGATGGTTTCGCCTGCGCGGCATCCTCCGGGCAGAACAATACCTCCATGCCTATTCCTGACTTTGCCGTCACGTATGCGCCGATCACCAGCGACATTGTTGTCTCTGGTCTTGGCGGAATGGTCTCGACGCTCGCAGTGAATGTGGATATCGCGCACATCTTTGTCGGCGACCTGCGCGTTGAACTGGTCGGCCCCGACGCGACGACCACCTACCTCTTCGGCGACATCGCGTCGACGACCTGCCCTGCCGACGGCGCCATCGGCGATGGCGATGACGTTGATGGTGTCTACAGCTTTGTTGACACCGCTGCGGATTCGCTCCGCACTTTCGTGCTGGCCAATCCCAGCCCGATCGCGCCGGGTTCCTTCCGAGCGGCCGGCTGTGACGGTGTGCCGGTCGATCTGAACACCATCTTCGGTTCTACTCCTGCCGACGGCACTTGGTCCCTCCGTGTCGGCGACCGCGATGAAGCGATTACTGGCACGCTTCGCGGCTGGTCCATCGTCATCAACGGCGGCGTCCCCGTCTGCATGGGCGGCCCGGCCCCTTGCCCCGGCGACTACAACGACGACGGCTTCGTCGATCTGCTCGACCTCCTTGCCTTCAACGGCGAATGGTCGGGCAACCTCGGCACCATGGTGCCGATGGGCACGCTGGGCGACTATGACGGCAGCGGCACCGTGGACCTGCTCGATCTGCTCGCCTTCAACGGCGACTGGTCGTCCAACCTCGGCACGCCCTGCCCATAAGCCATCAGCGGTGAATCGCACCGTTCTGGCTTGAAACTTGTGTGATTCTTTCGACCCCCGCTCACATCGAGCGGGGGTCTTTCATTTTTGTCCGCCCGGATGCTCGAACGCGAAGGCCGCGAAGAACAAAGAGGGAATCGAAAGGTCAACACCGAAGTGGGTAGGCACGGTGGTCCTTCGGAACTCGCCATCGGAGAATCGCTAGAGCCGAACGACAGCACCAACGCCCGTGCCATCGAAGTCCGACCGCCGGACTTCCATCTGATGGGACTTGCCCCTCTGTTCAGAGTCTTCATCAACCTTGCACGGCCCCACTTCATGTTCCGCACGTTCGGCGCCTTCTCTCCGAGTCCCCCGGCTTCGCGCGAGCGATCTGGCTTCCAAACTCGTGCCGCGCCATTCTTCCGCCGCTCGCTGATCGCGGCGGCTTCGTACCATGCCCGGCTCATGCGGACCGACGACAGCAATCTCGCCGCCAACCTCACGGCCGTTTCCGGTGCGGCCGTACGGCAGCGGTGTCTCAACGCCGAATGTGCGCGCGCGTATTCGGCAGCCTCGGCTTTGACGGCGTGCCCTGCGTGCCATGAGCCGCTCGACGTGGTCTATGACTTCGATCTGACGCAACGCCATGCCCCGATCCCCCCGACGCTTGCGGGTTTGCTCGAGCGGGCCGCGGTGCGCAGCCTGCGGCAGCGAGCCACTCAAATAAGCGGTCTGGGTGTTGAAGATGGCGGGGGTGGCGGCGGGGGTGTGTGGTCGTTCCGCGAACTCTTCCCCTTCCACCTTGCCGACCCGCAGCAACGTGCCGAGGGTGCCATCGTCAGTGTTGGTGAGGGTCGCACGCAGTTGCAGCGTGCCGATGCCCTCGGCAGCAACATCGGCTTTGCTCCGGGCCGCCTGTTCCTGCAGTACGAGGGCTTCAATCCATCGGGTTCGTTCAAGGACAACGGCATGACGGCGGGCTTCACGCACGCCCGCATGATCGGCGCGACCACGGTCGCGTGCGCCTCAACCGGCAACACCTCGGCCTCGCTTGCTCTTTACGCTGCGCACTCGGGTCTGCGCGCGTTCGTCTTCATCGGCGATGGCAAGATCGCGATGGGCAAGCTTTCACAGGCGCTCGACTACGGCGCCGTCACACTGCAGATCGCCGGCGACTTTGACGACTGTCTTGCGCGCGTGCGAGAGATCGCCGAAGACCCTGCCAACGGCGTCTATCTGCTCAACTCTGTCAACCCCTTCCGTCTTGAAGGGCAGAAGTCGATCATGCTTCGCGTGCTGCGCGACTTGTACCTCAACTTCCCTGAGGGGCTTCGTGATGGCCGTGTGCCCGACTGGATCGTCGTTCCCGGCGGCAACCTGGGCAACTGTTCGGCCTTCGCCAAGGCCTTCATTGAACTTCGCGCTCTTGGCCTCATCGACCGATTGCCGCGGCTGGCCGTGATCAACGCCGCGGGTGCCAGCACGCTCGACCGACTCTACAACCAACTGGGGCTGCGTTGGACGCCCAGTGCGGACCCACTCATGGGAACCTATGACCGCGAGTTGGTTCGGACCGAGTACGCGCGGATGGACGCCGCCAACGAACGAGCCAACACCATCGCCTCGGCCATCGAGATCAATCGTCCGGTCAATCTGCCCAAAGCCCTGCGCGCGCTCCACGCCATGAACGGCGTGGTCATCAGCGTTGACGATCGCTGCATTCTTGAGCACAAGGCGCTGGTCGGTCGCTTCGGCTGTGGGTGCGAGCCCGCTTCTGCGGCGTCGGTCGCCGGTGCTCGCCGGCTTCGGGCTTCCGGCATCATTGCGCCGGATGAGTCGGTTGTGTGCGTGCTCACCGGTCATCAGCTCAAGGATCCCGACGCGACCGTGGGATATCACACGGCCGTCAGAGGCAAGTCGGCCGGGTCACTCAGTTTGCCCACTGGGTCTCGCAGCAATCGGCCCGTTCGTGTCGGCGGCAGTCTGGACGACATCAAGCGGGCGATGGCTCTGTAGACCGGCGAGTCTTTGCCCCGCCATCGCGGCAACGCTTGAGGACACCGCTCCACTGCACGATCATGCCGAGCACCGCGATGATGCTCCACGCCGCGATCCATTGTCCGTCGGTGCGGTTCAACCACGCCGACCACGGCGCGCTGAGCCAACCACTCATCGCTGTGACGCCAAAGAGCCAGAGCGCAGAACCGAACATGGAGGTGCTCGCGGCGCTTGCGGCTGCCGGCCGCATCAATCCAAAGACGAGTCCGGCGGACAGCCCCAGAATTGCGCTCATCACCAGCACCGCTCGATGAGCGTTCGGTTGCCGTCGCCAGGCTTCGGTCATTGTGCCGCTGGCTCGCTCAGCGCGATTGGCGAGCGTCTCGCTGGCACGTCCGAGCCGATCGCCCCAAGCCACCGCCTCGGGTCGATTGAGCAAGCTGTCCGAGACGGCGGTAATGGGCAAGGGAACCGAACGCGAGGCGTCAACGGCCTGAGTGTGCCACGATGTCAGTTGGCTCTGCCAGGCTTCGCCCTGTTCGGTCACCGCTGAGCCGCGCGCGTCGTTGAGAGGCCGGACCCAGAGCACTGCAACTGCAAGTACTGCCAGAGTCGCCGCGCCCACAAGACCCATCGATGCGATGTTCAGAACGCGGTTCAGCAGAAGCCCGGCGGTCGCGCCGATTGCGGCCCCCAAACCGACGGTCAACATTGGGTCGAGACCAAACGAGGCGGACCACGGCAAGATGCAAAGCCCCAGAGTTGCACCGCACAGGCCACCCGCTCCTAAGGCAC
>JBGSRG010000399.1:0-5346 GCA_041737685.1 Phycisphaerales bacterium
CGCAGCAGCAGCCGCCGCACCAAAGGCATAAGCCCAGCGCAGCCTCCTGCCAAGCAAAGTGCCGGACCAAAGTGCCGGACCAAAGTGCTGGGTCAATCTACTGAGCCCAGCCAGCTCAACTGCCACCACGCCGCCCAACTCGGGCGGCGTTTTTCTTGCCCGCTCACACCCCACTTCTCTCCCTAACCCGCGCCAACATCCTCCCCCCGGTCTCCACCCCCAACAATCACGACCAATCAGTCACGACCAACAATCCTCTCAACCGCACCCGACCAACCAAACCCGAGCAATCTAACCATGTCGAGCCTGCGCTTCGACATCCTCACCACCTTCCCCGCCATCTTCGGCGCCTCCGCGCCCAGCGCGCTCGGCTTCAGCATCCCCTCGCGCGCTCGCGCCTCTGGCCTCGTTGAGTGGCACGCCCACGACGTCCGCGCTTTCACACTCGACAAGCACGCCAAAACCGATGACCGGCCCTTCGGCGGCGGGCCGGGCATGGTCATGATGTGCCAGCCTCTCTGGGACGCCGTTGCCCAGGTTGAAGCCCTCGACCCCCGACCCGCAACCCGAATCGTGCTCTCCCCGCAAGGCGAACCGCTCACTCAATCCCGCGTCCAGAACCTCGCCTCCGCCGGCCGCCTGCTCCTCATCGCAGGTCACTACGAGGGCATCGACGAACGCCTGATCCAAGAACTCAACCCGCTCGAACTCAGCCTGGGCGATTACGTGCTCAGTGGCGGCGAACTCGCTGCCCTCGTCCTCATGGACGCCATCATCCGCCTCCTCCCGGGCGCTGTCGGCCACGAAGATTCAACGGACCAGGATTCTTATTCCCTGGCAACGCTTCCCAAGCCCAAGCGCCACCGCCGAGGCCGAAGCCGCCAAGCCCCAGAAACAAACGAACCCGCCCCCGTCCTTGACTGGCCGAACAAGGTTCCTCTGCTTGACTGCCCCCATTTCACAAAGCCCCGCCACTGGCAAGGCCACGAAGTCCCCTCCGTGCTGCTCTCAGGCGACCATCAGGCCATCGCCGCTTGGCGGCTCGCCCAACGAATCATCGTCACCCAGCAACGCCGACCCGACCTGATCCCAGACACCCTGCGTCCCGGTCTGCCAGCCTTGCTCAAACAACTCCGCGGCCAATACGACCCTCCGTAAGGACTCTGGTGGGTCAAGGCCAGAAACGGGAACACGGCCACCCAGCAACCGACCCTACATAGAAGTCTGCACCTACGAGGCTTAGTATTGCGGCTCAGTCTCGACCGGCCGGTCAGCCCCTCGCTCACCGGTCCCGCGCCTCCCGGCCCGTCCATTCGGCTCCCCTGTGTGCCGCAACCCCAGGCTCCCACCCCAGCCCCTCTCAAAGTCCCTCAAGCCAGTCTTCGACCCGAGAACCGCACCATGCCCAGCAGCGTCGAAATCATCGAGAGTTTCAACAAAGACACGCTCAAGACCGACATCCCCCGGATGAACGTCGGCGACACCCTCAACGTCCACTTCCGAATCGTCGAAGGTGAGAAAGAGCGCATCCAGATCTTCCAGGGTGTGCTCATCTCCCGCTCCGGCCGCGGCATCAACGAGATGATGAACGTCCGCCGCATCGTTGACAACATGGGCGTCGAGCGCATCTTCCCCGCCCACTCGCCCCGTATCGCCAAGTACGAAGTCTTGCGCCGCGCCGACTCGCGCCGGGCCAAACTCTACTTCCTGCGCGATCGTCAGGGCAAGTCGCGCCGTCTGCGAGACCGTCGCCGCGGCATGAAACTCGTCACCGGCGTGCCCACCTCCGGCGGCGCTCCGGTTCAGGCCGCAGCCGCACCCGCCGCCGAGTAATCTCTTCCGACTCGCGTCCGCTGAATCATCGCGAGAGCACCTTGTAAACCTACAACTGTTTCAGGCGAGCGACCCGGGGAGGGTCGCTCGCTTGTTATTCCAAAGGAACGCCGGATGGAGCCACACCCAGCAGCAACCCGCTTCGCGCCCTTCGGCACCACCATCTTCACCGAAATCTCGGCGCTCGCCCAGCGTCACAACGCCATCAACCTCGGCCAAGGCTTCCCCGACTTCGACGGCCCCGAGTTCCTCAAGCAAGCGGTCGCCAGCGCACTCGGCCTGAACCCATCAAGCCACACATCCACCGCCAACCAGTACGCGCGAATGGCCGGCGTTCCAGCCCTCGCCAAAGCACTCGCCGCCGACTGGTCCACCCGAACGCGCAAAAGCATCGACTGGGAATCACAGGTCACCGTCACCAGCGGTTGCACCGAAGCACTCGCCGCGGCGATGCTCGGCCTGATCAACCCCGGCGACGAAGTCATCCTCTTTGAGCCCTTCTACGACTCCTACCGCGCTTGCGTTGCCATGGCCGGCGGCATCGCGCGCGTCGTCACCCTCCGGCCTCATTCATCCATCAGCCCAACCATCACCTCAACCCCGATCACCACCTTCGCCTTCGACCCAGAACAACTCGCCGCAGCGTTCACCAACAAAACCCGCGTCATCCTCCTCAACACGCCGCACAACCCAACCGGCAAGGCTTTCACACACGACGAACTCGCGCTGATCGCCCGCCTCTGCCTCAAGCACAACGTCACCGCCATCACCGACGAGGTCTACGAACACCTCGTCTACGACCCAACTTCACCCCACCTCCAACTCGCCACCTTCGACGGCATGGCCGATCGAACGCTCACACTCTCCAGCCTCGGCAAGTCTTTCAGTTTCACCGGCTGGAAAGTCGGCTGGGCCATCGGCTCCGCAGCGCTCAACCGTGCCCTGCGTTCGGCCCACCAGTTCCTCACCTTCTCAACCTGCACGCCCATGCAAACCGCTGCGGCCGCCGCCATCGGCTCGGCCCAGGGCCAGGCCGCGATCAACGATCTCGTCGCGATGCTGCGCACCAATCGAGAGTTCCTGACACGCGAACTCACCGCGCTGGGCTTCAACGTCATCCCCGCCGCAGGCGCCTACTTCCTCATGGCCGACTGGACCAACCCGGCCTGCCTCGCCGGCCGACTGCAAAGCGCCACAAGCGACGCGCACGTCTGCCGACTGCTCATCGAGCAAGCCGGCGTCGCCGCGATCCCCGCCAGCGCCTTCTACCAGCACCCGCACGAGGGTCAACGCTTCATCAGATTTGCCTTCTGCAAGCGTAACGACACCTTGCAACAGGCCGTCGCCCGCCTCCAATCCTGGGCCGCCCACACAACCGCCCCCGCGCCAACCCTCGCCGGTCACAAAGCCTGATTTGGCGAACCAGAACGCCTGGGGGGGCCGAAGCACGCACTGAAAGGTGCATGTTCGGCGTTGTGCATCGCCAATCTGATCGCCATACTTCATCTGGCCGACAAATGCCGAACCGTGGCGACCCCCGCGGGGTATGCAAGGGGGGCAAGAAGGGGGTGCCCCGCCCACGCGACTCATCCCTGAGCCGCATTCCAAGCGCCACACAACCGAGCGGACGAAGCGATCCAGCAACCGTATCACAGCGGCCACGCAACCGGGAGCGAGCAAAGGGATGAACATGCGTCTGACTCCAAACCCTCTTCGCCGCAGCCGAGCCACACGCATCAACGCACACTCCGGCGCGTGCCCCAACTCATCCTTCTGCGAGCAACTCGAGCCTCGCATCCTCCTCACCTTCAACCCAAGCGCTGACGAGCAGTACATGCTCGAACTCATCAACCGCTTCCGCGCAAACCCCCAAGCCGAACTCGGCCTGCTCACCAGTTCTCTGGGCACACAGGCCCGATCCGCCAACGCCGACGTCGACTCCGCACTGCGCTTCTTCCGCACCAACGGCGTCATCCTGCAGCAGCAGTGGAACAGCCTCACCTCCGTGCCCCCGCTCGCTTGGAACCAGAACCTCACCGACGCCGCCGAGTTCCACACGCTCGAAATGATCCGCCAGAGCATGCAGGAGCATCAACTCCCCGGCGAGCCCGATCTCGCCCAACGCGCCCGCAACGCCAACTACACGCCCTTCCGAACCCTCGGCGAGAGCATCTTCGCCTTCGCCCGATCCGTCGACCACGCCCACGCCGGCTTCCTGCTCGACTGGGGCGACGAACCAAACGGCATCCAGAATCCTCCGGGCCACCGAGAAACCGCCATCAACGGCGCCTTCCGCGAAATCGGCATCCGCATCATCGCCGAGAACAATCCCTCAACCAGCGTCGGCCCCCTCGTCACCACCCTCGACTTTGGCGATCGCTTCGGCCTGGGCAACTCCTACCTCCTCGGCGTCGTCTTCACCGACTTCGACAACAACGGCGCCTACTCGCCCGGCGAAGGCCTGGGCGATGTCACCATCCAGGTCCGCAATCTCGGCAACGACTTCGGCCAAGTCATCTCCACCACCACCTCCCTCTCCGCCGGCGGCTATCAACTCCAGGTCGCCCCAGGCACCTACAACGTCACCTTCAGCGGCGGTTCCTTCGGCTCGGCCGTCACCTACCGCAACGTCGCGATCGCTGGCAACAACATCAAACTCGACGCGCTCCGCGGCTTCGTGCCGCCCGTGCCGCTGCTCGAAGTTCTGGGCGGCGCGCCGGGCCTCGAACAATCCATCGCCGTCGGCGACACCTCACCCGTTCACGCCGACGGAACCTACTTCGGCGATGCCGAACTCGCACGCGGCTTTGTCGATCGAGCGTTCTACGTCGTCAATCGCGGCACAGGCCCGCTCACACTTTCCGGCCTGCGCGTGCAGATCAGCGGCATCGACGCCACCGACTTCGTTGTCCTCAGCGTGCCCGAGGGCACCATCGAGCCAGGCGCCCAGAGCGCCTTCGTGGTCCGCTTCGATCCCACCGACCGACGACTCCGCAACGCCACCGTCACCATCACCTCCAACGACGTCCAATCGCCCATCTTCGCTTTCGCCATTCGTGGAAGAGGCCTCGAACTTCCCGAATTGCAGGTCAAGGGCAAGGGCCGCGTCATCGCCAACGGAGCCAACGCGCCCACCACCGGCAACCTCACCAGTTTCACCGGCGTCAACATCATCTCGGGCATCAAGAACCGCACTTTCCGGCTCTTCAACCTCGGCTCCGCCGACCTCACCATCACCTCCATCACCATCGACGGCGAATCCGCCGCAGACTTTCAGGTGCGCGTCGTCTCTTCGCTCATCGTTGCGCCCGGCACCGCCGTCAATCTCCGCATCCGCTTCGATCCCAGCGGCCCAGACTTCCGCCACGCCCAAGTTCGAATCCTGACCAACGACGCCGACCGCTCGCCCTGGACCTTCGCCATTCGAGGCTTCGGCGTACCCACCGCCGCGATCGCGATCCTCGGCGGCCAGCAGGCCGCCTCCATCGGCGCTGACACCCCCCCCACGCCAAG
>JBGSRG010000408.1:0-4838 GCA_041737685.1 Phycisphaerales bacterium
GCTGCGGAACTTCGGCAGCAGTCGGCGGATCAGTTCTCGGCGAAGTCGGCGCGGCTGGCGACGACGAGTTTCTTTGATCCGGTGATGAGCGTTGGGGCATCGTCGGTGACGGTGACGCAGCGGGTTGATCCGCGCTCGCCGGGCGACACGCGGAGTTACATCGCGGCGGACGGGATCACGCTTCGAGCGGCGGGGGTGCCGTTTTTCTGGCTGCCTGGGTATAAGGGGTACGCCGACAACATTCCGCTGAAGGACTTGCGGATCGAGAGTTCGTCTGGCTCTGGTCCGGCGATCAAGACGGGGTGGGATCTGTTCGGACTGGCGGGCGTGGAAAGCCCCGAGGGCTTCGATTCGAGATTGCTGCTGGACTTGTACTTTGATCGGGGCTTTGCGTTTGGAGATCGGACTGACTGGAAGACCGAGGGGCACGAGGGCGAGGTGTTTGGGTATCTGATCCCGAGCGATGATGGAGAAGACGTGCTGAGTTCGGGCGATCGGAAGGGGCGGTCGGACGAGACTCGCGGGCTGATCTTGGCGAAGGACCGCTGGAAACTGGACGATCGGTGGACGTTGTTTTCAGAGGCGTCGTACATCTCGGACGAGAACTTTGTGGACGCGTTTTTCAGACCGCTTGGGTATGAGGAGCGAGAGTTCTCGACGGGGACGTACTTGCGATATCTGGAGGGCAACAGCGCTTTCACGGCGCAGGCCAAGGCGAATCTGAACGACTTCACGCCGAACCAGTACCTGCTGACGAGTCAGGGGTACACGGTCGAGAAGTTGCCGGAGGCGGCGTACTACCGCGTGGCGGATGATCTGTTGGGTGGTGGGAACGAGGGGCTCTTGGTGTGGACGCACGAGTATCGTGCAGGCCGGTTGGCGCTGAACTTTGTGGAGCCGACGGCGGACGAACTGGGCTTCAACACGCGGGCAAGATCGCAGGCAGCGCTGGGGATCGATCCCAATCAGTCGCCGGCGGATGCCTTGCGTGCGGCGGGGTTGACGCAGGACGATGTGCTGCGGGTGGATACGCGGCAGGAACTGTCGAGCACGCTGGATTTTTACTGGCTGAAGGTGTCGCCGTTTGTGGTTGGGCGGTTCACGGGGTATGACACGGACTTTGCGACCTTCACGCCGGACTTTGATGACCAGTATCGGTACTTCTACTCTGCGGGCACGCGGTTCAGCACGCAGATTCAGCGTGTGGATGATTCGGTGGATTCGGATTTCTTTGATCTGCACCGCATCCGTCACATTGTTGAGCCGAGCGTGACGGTGTGGTATGCGGGCGCGAGCGCTGATCAGAACGATCTGCCGGTGTATGACACGAATGTGGAGAGCCTGGCAACGGGTGCGGCGGTTCGCGGCGGGGTGAGGCAGGTGTGGCAGACCAAGCGCGGCGGGCCGGGGCGCTGGCGGAATGTGGACTGGATTACGCTGGACGCGAACGCGGTGTTTGCGACCGAGGACGCGGACCCGGAGAGCCCGATCAAGCGGTTCTTTGACTACCGCCCCGAGTATTCGCAGTTGGGAAACTTCGCGAACGTGGAGACAACGTTTCAGATCACGGATTCGATTGCGCTGTCGGCGGCGACGATCTACGACTTTGATCTGCATCAGCCGGCGATTACGTCGGCGGGCGCGCTGGTGCAGCACACGCCGGACTTTACGAGTTTCGGTGAGATTCGGTATGTGAATGCGCTGGACGTGACGTATGTCGATGGTGGGTTTGCGTATGAGTTAACGCGCCGCTACACCATCTCGGCTTCGGCGGTGTATGACACGGATCGCAACGACGTGCAGTCGGTGGGCGGGACGGTTCGGCGGAAGATGGGCGAGGGCGTGCTTGGGTTCAGCCTGCGGTACAACAACATCACGAGCGAGACGAGCGCGAGCGTGGTGTTTGAACCGCAGGTTGCGGGCACGACGGATCGGCAGTTTCGGTTGCGTGAGTTTGGCCGCTGAGCCGGTGTGATTGTTTGTGGGGTGGAGTGCGGCGGATGGGGCCGACGATGCCGGAAGGAATGCCACTCACTGCGTCGGTGCCGATGGCTGCGTCGGCGCCGAACTTCGAGACGTTTGAGGCGTTTTCGCGTGCGCACGGCGTGACGTTTGTTTTGTGCGCGAGCGTGATTGCGCTGGTGGTGTGGGCGGGGCGCGCGATGCGGAGCGTGCGGGCGGGGGGTTTGGAGGGAGAGGTAGCGGGTGCGGGTACGAGTGGGGGAACGGGTGCGCTGGTTCGCGATGATGCGGGGCGGATGCTGGGCGTGATTGCGCTGGGGGTGTGGATCGCGACGCAGATGTTCTGGTTTTTGCGGGCGAGTGCGCAGGGGCCAGAGCAGTTGGCTCAGTCGCTGCCCTTGCATGTGTGTGATCTTGCGGCGCTGATCGCGGCGGTTGCGCTCATCAGCGGTTCGCGGTTCTGGACGATCATTCTGTACTACTGGGGGATCGGCCTGAGCACGCAGGCGTTTATCACGCCGGTGGTGAGGGCGGGGCCGGTGTATACCGAGTTCTGGCTCTTCTTTGAGAGTCACACGATCATTGTGGGCAGTGCGATTTATTGCGTGGCGGTGCGCGGCTATCGGCCGACGTTGCGCGAGTTGTTGCTGGCGTTTGGGTTCACGGTTGGGTATGCGGCGGTGATTGTGCCGCTGAACCTGTGGCAGGTGTGGAACTATGGGTACATCGGCCGGGCCACGCCGCAGAGCCCGACGATTATTGATCGGCTGGGTCCGTGGCCGTTGCGGTTGTTGCCGCTGTCGGGGTTGGTGCTGCTGACGTTTGTGTTGGCGTGGGCGCCGTTTGCGGTGTTGGAGCGAAGGCGGATGTTGCGGGTGGTGTAGGCGGAAAGGATTTGGGGGCACGCATGGTCCTGCGCGAAGCGGCGCCGGACCTTACACTGAAGCCCCATGCTCCGACTGATTCTTGCGTTGATTCCGCTGGCGCTGGTGGTGAGCCTTGTGCTCACATGGCTGGCTCGCGCGCTGGGACAGAAGATGAACGCGATGGATGCGCAGGGGGTGAGTGGTCAGGTGAAGGCGGCGGTTCGGCGTGTGCCGAACACGGGCGGGATTGCGGTGTTCTGGACGATGGTGCTGCCGCTGGCGGCGTTGCTGGTGCTGCTTGGCGGGGTGGGTGTTGACCCGGGTGATTTCAGTCTGGTTCCTGCGGATCTGCAGGAGCATCTGCGGGGCTTGGCCGAGCGTGCGACTGCGGCGTGGGTGCTGCTTGGAGCGCTGGCGGTGTTGCATGTGGTAGGGCTGATCGACGATCGGCGGCCGCTGCCGGCGATGCCCAAACTGGTGCTGATGCTGGTGGTGGCGGGGCTGGCGTCGTGGATAACGGACACGCGACTTTTGACGGTGCTGGACCCGATGGTGGGTGGGGCGTGGCTTTCGATTGGTGTGACGGTGGTGTGGCTGGTGGTGGTGACCAACGCCTTCAACTTTTTGGACAATATGGATGGGCTTTCGCCCGGCGTGGCGATGTTGTGCGCGTCGTTCTTTCTGGCGGCGACGCTTGGATCAGCGCAGCCGCAGTGGTTTATCGGCGCGTGTCTGGCGTTGATGGTGGGGGGGCTGTTGGGGTTTTTGTGCTTCAACTTTCCGTTTACTCGGCGTGGAGCGACGATCTTTCTGGGAGATTCTGGGTCGCTGGTGGTCGGCTTTTTGCTCGCGTTTTTGGCGGTTCGGCTGACGTATCTGCCGCTGGCTGGGGCGGGTGAGGCGGCGAGTGAATCGCACGTTCTTAGCGGATTGCTTTCATCGGCGGCGTTGCCCGCGCTGTTTACGCCGCTGGTGATTCTGGCGATTCCGCTGTATGACTTTGTGTCGGTGTGTGTGATCCGGCTGAGCCAGGGGAAGTCGCCGTTTGTGGGCGATTTGCAGCATTTTTCGCACCGGCTGGTGGGGCATGGGTTGTCGCGGCGCGCGGCGGTGCTGGTGATTTATGGGTGTACGGTGGTGACGGCCATTGGTGGGCTGTTGTTGCCGCTGTTGACGCCAGCCCAGTCGTTGTTGATCGCGGTGCAGACGGTGTGCGTGCTGGGTGTGCTGGCGGCGTATGAGTGGGCGCGGACGCCATGAACGCACGCGTGATGAAGCAACTCGCGCTGGTGCTGGTGGTGACGCCGCTGTTGGTGCGGGCGAGCGTGCCGTCCTCGGTGATGCCGGGGTGGGACAGCGACCCAATGCTGACGGCGGATGCGGGCGCGATGGGCGTGCTCGGGCCGGCGGGTTCTTTGGCGTTGGATCTGTGCGTGCTGGTGGGGGCGCTGATCTTGTCGGTGCGACGGCGGTTGGTGGGCGTGTCGGACCGTGCGCGGGTGTGGACGTCGCTGGAGCGCGTGGGCTTGCTGGGGGTGTGGGTGCTGTTGGTGCCGTTCCTGCTGTGTTTGGGGCTGGGATGGCAGGTGCAGGATGTGCGGATCGCGTTTGCATGGTGGACCGCGATCGTGGCTGTGTTCGTGGTGTCGGAAGAGTCGCGGGATGATCCGGCTGTGCGCGGGCTGGTCGCGTCGGTGGCGCTGGGGTTCATGGCGCTGCTAGCGGCGCGGGCGGGATTGCAGTTTCTGGTGGAGCACCCGTCGACGGTGGCGGAGTTTCGTGAGAACAAGGACCAGTTTCTGCTGAGCCGGGGGTGGACAGCGGACTCGACGAGCGCACGGGCGTATGAGCGTCGGCTGATGCAGCCGGACGCGTCGGCGTGGTTTGCGTTGTCCAACGTTCTGGCGAGCTTTGCGGCGGCTGGGACGGTGGTGTGCGTGGGGCTGTTGTGGGCAGGAACGCGGTGGGTTGGTGGTGCCACGGGCGGGATGCGGTCGCGGGTGGTGGTGG
>JBGSRG010000417.1:0-2498 GCA_041737685.1 Phycisphaerales bacterium
GCGCTGACGACGCCGCCGCACCCGCGGCAGACGAGCGCGAGAAGGCTGGCGCAGAGTCACCCGCCGTTGCGGGCAAGCCCGCCTGATTCTGAGCCAATCGGCGAAGACCTTCTGTACGAAGCAACCGTCCGGGTCCCACATCTTTGTCTACCCAAACCGGCTCGACGCGCCAACGCACGGGCCGGACTTGACCAACCACCCTCGCAACGTGTTCCCCCCGTCCCACCGCCCCCCGCCCAGCCGCTTCCGCCCCACACATGTCCATGTTCTCGACTCGCGCAACAACGCGCCGGTCCACAAAGAGCCCCCCAATGAGCCAAGAGATCAACGCCAAAGACGTGATGAAACTCCGGAACCAGACCGGACTGAGCATGATGGAGTGCAAGCGAGCCCTCACCGAAGTCGGCGGCGACTTCGAAAAGGCCGAAGACCTCCTCCGCAAGACCATGAAGGGCAAGATGGACACCAAGACCGATCGCCCGGCGGGCGAGGGTCGGGTCGCCGTGGCCGTTTCAGCGGCCGGTTCCGTCGCAGCGATCGTTGAAGTCCGCGCCGAGACCGACTTCACCGCTAGGAACGACAAGTTCATCGCCGCAGTTCAGCGAATCGGTCAGATGGCCATCGACAAGCCCTCGGGTGACGTGCCCGTCTTCCCCGAAGCGACCGCCCTCATCGACGAACTCCGCATCTCTACCGGCGAGAACTGTTCCTACGCCCGTGGGCACAAACTCACGGGGCAAGAGGGAAAGACGGCCTTTGGCCACTATGTCCATCACGACGGCAAGACCGGCGTGCTCATTCAGGCCGAGGGCAGCATCAGCGACGACACGCTCCGCAAGATCTGTATGCACATCACCGCCGCAGTGCCGGTCCCTAAGGGCATCACGCCTCAGGACATCCCCGCCTCGATCGTCGACCGCGAGCGCAAGTTCCGCATCGATCATGCCATGGAGTCGGGCAAGCCCAAGGAAATCGCCGAGAAGATGGTCGAGGGCGGCATGCGCAAGTTCTTTGAGGAAGTTGCCCTGCTCGAGCAGCCCTACGTCATCGACCCCACGATGAAGGTCAAGGACATCGTCGGCTCCAACGCCACGATCACCGCGTTCTTCCGTTGGGCCGTGGGCGAACCGGTCGGTTGAGCCGCACCCAGCGCGTGCGCTAGGCGACCCGGCCACGCACCCCTCTCCCACCAACCCGCTCCAGACTCTTGCGAACTCTCACCGGTCCACGCGCTCTGCGTGGGCCGCTTTCATAGCTTGGTTGGACTCGCCGTCCGGCTCGCCTTCGCCCCACGATGTCCGGTCGCCAATCCCACGGGTACTTCGGCCGGCGTGTTCCCACTCGCTTCGGACAAGCCCCTCTCATCCAAGCCCGCCCCGACCAAGCCCGCCCCGACCAAGCCCGATTGAGCCAAGCCCGATTGAGCCAAGCCAACCTGACTCTGCCGCAGCACCGTGCGAGTCGCCGCCACCGCGATGTTCCGCAGCAGCCGGGTCTGAAATCGCGCTGGGCAAGGGCGTTCGGTCTCTCGTGCTGCGACAACCCGCACCGGGGTCAGGCTCCCCGCCTCTGTCCCACCAGCCTCATGAGCGGATCGGCCTAGATCAAACTCGATCATCCCCCAACCAGGGGGCAGTTCCGACCGCTGGATCATCCCCACCGGCGTGGCGATGAGCAGCACATCCGCTAAGCGATATCGAGCCAACACCTCAAACTTGGTCCGGCCGTGCAACGCCCGATGCACCGCCGCGAGTTCCGCGGCAAGTTCCTGATAACTGCCGGTGCGGCAGCGTGAGTAGTCCCACGGGGCCAACTCATCAAAGAGCCAGTCTGGGGCCCGAACCGCGTCCGCATCGGCGCTCCGCAAGATGAGCCGTGACAACTCGTCACATTGGCGCGACAGTTCATCGCGCCGGAGCATCAGTTCAAGTGTTTCCGTTGCATCCTTCAGAAAGTCGGATCGAGAGGCTTTGCATTCGACCACCACGGTTCGGGGGAGCGCTGCGCGACTCAACAGCGACGGTCGAAGGTCAATCGCGTCGGCACTGTCAGGCTTGTGTCCACTTTCAGTAACCGCGAGGACCGGCGGCGGAGAATCGCCCGCTCGCACCGCTTTCACTGGGCTTTCTTGCCCCTTCTGCCGCACGCTTTCATGGGCTGTCTTGCGGACCTGCTTGCTGGACTGTTTACTGGCCAGCGAACGCTTCGGCAACGCATCCAGATACCCCGCCACGTCGAGCCGAAACCGCGCCAGCGGGCACAGCACCTCCGGCGCGACAATCCGCACCCCCGATTGTGCCAGATACGCCAGAGACAACGACTTAAGTTGGCTGTGAGTTGTGCTCTCCATTCCGTTCAACCCTCACCCGCAACCAAACATTGCACGCCCGACCGCCGCCAGCCAACCATATCAAGATTTATTTTCCGGTCTCTGCCATTTGCTTGCCACAACTGCGTATTCAGTGGTACAGTATCTCAGAGCCGAGACGCTCATCTCA
>JBGSRG010000434.1:0-5599 GCA_041737685.1 Phycisphaerales bacterium
GGCATTGGCGTGCCCCCAGAGCGAATTTTGGACGGCAGTTGGTGGTTTGATGGGCCACCGATTGCAGATCGGATCAACGGCATCGGGAGTCAGGCCCCCACAGTGTCCATTTTCCAGTATGGCTTTCGCATTGCCGCCTCGGTTCCGTCTCCGATGTCCAGCGCGGTGTTCGCGCTGGTCCTTGTCCTGATCCCGCACAGATACAGGAGGTAGATCACATGAAGTTGTTCGGATTCTTGAGTGCCCTGGGCCTTTCGGCCCTGGGCAGCGCGATCACTGCGCACGCAGCCATCAGCGCAACCGTCAACGGCTCGGCCATCACACTTTCAACCAACGCTGGAAGAACGGTGGTGGATGCCGGTGCGCTCACGGCCGACGCCGTCATCCATGTCTTTGACGACGTGACCAGCAGCACCACAGGCCCATCGCTGAGTCTGAACGGAGATCGACAGGGTCAGCGAGACGTGCGGCGAAGACTGCGACGGCGAACAGGACAGATTGTGAGGCCGTCGCTCTGAATTGACGGTCGATCCCCCTCGGCGCTTACAGTGTCCTTGGTACCCGTCGCAGCGTGCTTCTTTTGATGGCGCTCGCGAAACTTCCCCGCCGCTTGGCGACATTTGCGCAAGGACCATTCACGATGCTCATTCAAGTCAACACCGATAGCCAGATTCCCGGATCTGCCGAACTCACGCAGAGCGTTCAGGCCCTGATTCAGGACAAACTGGGCCGCTTTGCCGGTCGGATCACGCGGGTCGAGGTCCACCTGAACGACGAGAACAGTACGGGAAAGTCGGGTGGACACGACAAGCGGTGCATGGTCGAAGTCCGCATGGCCGGGATGGATCCGATCAGCACGGCCGACTCCGGCGCATCGCACGATGCGGCGTTGCGAGGGGCGACCAACAAGATGCAGAGCCAGATCGAGACGATCGTCGGCAAGCTCGGACGCGGCTGAGAGAACGGCAGAAGGAAGCGGTTGCGAAGGCCGCTTTTTGTTTGCTTACGGCCCGCACTGGCTGCCCGAACCCAGGCCCATCAACTTGACCCGCTGGCTCAAGTACTCGGCTTGCTCAGCTGCTGCCCTTGCGCATCTGCTCCAGACCTTCAGGGAACGGGTATGACGGGAAGACGCCGATCTTGCCGGATCGCCACGCGGTGGGTGCGGGGTAAACATCGCCGCGGAAGCCAGATTGGTACATGGTTCGGAGCACGGTCTCGAAACTGGGCTCTTTGCCGTCGTCTCCGAGCAGTCGGTTGGCCCTCGCGTTGAGGAACGAGACGCTGGCCACGGGCGTGCGTTCGCGCCGGCCGCGGAGCATCTTTACGACGGTCGAGAATCCGCGGGAGAGGTCTTCGAGCGTGAAGTGGTCGCGCCCCTTTGGCCGCAGAAGAGCGAGAATCAGCAGCGAGTCGAGGTCATACTTGAGCACGTAAGGCTCACGGTCGCGTGCGGCGTGGATGGAGACCGACTCCTGGAACATCTTGGCGAAACTGGATACGCCGCGGGCGGTCCACTGCGAGGTCTGGATCAAATCGACCAGTTGGGCGATTATGCCGTGCGAGTTGTCTTCGTCGTTTACGCCGCAGATGACGGCGCGGTATCGCCCGTCGAGCATATCACGCAGCATGTCTTGCCCCCAGAGGATGCGGACACGCTCGAAGGCACCGGGGCCCACCCCCGCTCCAATCGGGCCGGCGGGGAGCAGGGTGACGCGATCGGGTAACTGCTCGCCGTGCATGAGCGCGTCGGCGTCATCGTCGTAGAGTCGGACGGTGCTTGTGGGGGTGGTCATGTGCGGATGGTACCCCTTCGCGGCGCTGGGTTTGAGAGAAGCGTTGGGCGGCGACGGCGCCATGAGGGCTTGACGGATGGGCGTGAGGAACTGACAAGGGGTGAACTGGCAACGATTCACGCTGCATCGGGCGCAGGTGCCTGCGCGATCGGGCCGCAGCGAAGTTCGGGGCAATGGGGGGCGAGAAGTGGGGCGTTGGGGGGCGGGGCTTGCACTGTCCGCCGACGCCGTCCGTGCTATACTTTCAAGAATCATTGAAAGTTGACGGGGAGAACGAGGCGGAGGAACGGTTGGCGATGCTTGGCTCACCGGGAGCTCCTCACGATGCGGAACCGCAATATGTTCCGGTTCGCTCCTGATTCGTGCTTGAATGGCTCGCCCGCTCGCAGATAGTGCTGGTATCACCGACTTGACAGACATCGCCGCATGAACGAATCGCTCCAACATTTGCTCTCTTCAGAAACGCGGGTCTCGCCGCCGGCCTTGCTCCCGCACCTCTCGGGTCTTGACCGCGGTCTGCTGGATGCGGTGGTTGCTGGCGCAGTGCGCCTGAGCCGCGAGCAAGCCCTGACGATCTTCCACGAACTGCCGCTGCAATCGCTCGGTCGATACGCCGATGCACGCTGCCGCGTGATCCACGGCGATCGGATTCGCACGTATGTGATCGATCGGAACATCAACTACACCAACGTGTGCAACGCGCGGTGCACGTTCTGCGCGTTCCGACGCGATGCGGACGATCACGACGCTTACACGCTCGAACCCGAAACCATTTACACCAAGGTCGCTGAACTATCGGCGATTGGCGGCACGCAGATTCTGATGCAGGGCGGTATGAACCCAGCGCTGCCGCTGGAGTGGTATCTCGACCTGCTCTCGGGGATCAAGGCACGCTTCCCGCACGTTCATGTTCACGCCTTCAGCCCGCCGGAGTTCATCGAGTTTGTCCACTTCTTCAATCCGCCGGGCGACTCGCTGGAGGCCAAGGTCCGCTGGGTCATGGTGCGGCTGAAGGAAGCGGGGCTCGACTCTTTGCCCGGCGGCGGCGGCGAGATCTTCGCCCATCACGTTCGGCGCCGGATCGGCCTGGGCAAGTGTGATGCGCAGAGTTGGCTGACGTGCATGTATGTTGCGCATTCGCTGGGAATGTTCACGAGCGCCACGATGATGTTCGGGCACATCGAGGGCTATGCCGACCGTATCGATCACTTTGATCGCGTGCGGTCGTGGCAAGATCGGGCGCTGGAACAGCGAGGAGGTCAGGTCCAGGTCACAAACGGCACGGGCGTAGTCGCTCGGCCCTTCGGTCACTACAAGGCGTTCATTACTTGGCCGTTTCAGCGTGAAAATACGCCGCTGGGACGGGTGCCCGACTGGGGAACACGGCCCGAAGACCTCGTCCACGGCGGTGAGTTTCCGGGAGATGCCGTGGCAAGGCTGGATGAATCGCTGACCAACGAGCAGGTGCTTGAGCGTGTGCCCACGTTTGGCAAGCGTGTTCGGATGTCGAGCGCAACGGACTATCTGCGAACGCAGGCGTTGAGCAGGCTGTATCTTGACAACATCTACTCGATCGGAGCCAGTTGGGTGACGATGGGCCCGCACATCGGGCAGGTGGCGTTGGCCTTTGGTGCCAGCGACATGGGCAGCGTGATGATGGAAGAGAACGTGGTTTCGTCCGCCGGGACAACGTATTGCCTAGACGAGGCGGTGCTGTGCCGGCTGATTCGCGATGCGGGGTTTACTCCTGCGCAGCGCAACAACACCTACGACTTGATCAGCGTACACGCCGATACCGAGCAGTCGCCGGATGGACGAGTGGCCGATTGGTCAAAGCACCGCGCACGAAAGATGCACCAGCAAGCGCCGAAGTCGGGGCTTGGTTCGGAGTCCGTCGCCGCGAGCCTCACGGTCAGCGCTCGCTGAGCGGTGTGACAAGAATTTCCAGCGCCTCGACGCCGAGCGCCGGTGCTGATTCTGAAAGCCCGTTGCGCGGCGGCGGCAGGGTGGCTCCGGTCAGCGTCTGCCAGCGATTGAAGGCATTGGGCTCGTCGATTGAGCCCGTCCCACTGTTGGGCTGGTCCTCGGTCAACACGCCCGACCGATCGAAGTTGGCGAACGCCATCGACGCGCCGGAATCGCTCGCCAGCACTCCGACCCGGAGCGTTCGGCCCCTGATCCACTCAACCTCGGCCCGTCCGTTCGCGTCGGTGGTCGCACGGCTTTCGAGCGGCCCGAGCCAGCCCAGTTGTGCGGCAACAGAGAGCGGGTGGTATCGCGATGTGGAGTGCGCGATGATGAGCGCACCGACAATGGGCGACCGAGTCTCGACGGTGCGAAGTTCGATGACCGCCCGCTCGGAGTCTGGCCCAACGCAGCCGCCGAGCAGGAGTGTTACGGCGTAAGCACCTGCAATCGCGATCGCGATGCATCGCCGTTGCGGGCCAGCACTGGCGTGGCGAAAGGAACTGTGGAATGAGCCGGATAGCGGGCTGGGCAGCGGAGTGGGCAGCGGGCTGGGCTGGGCTTCGCGCTTTGATTCGCGCTCCGAGCCACGCTCCAGTCCGCATGGCCACTCGGGCTGCGTTTCACGCGGCCATTCACGCTGCTCATCACACACGATCGGCTCCAGCTATCGATTCTCGCCGCAAGTGTCACCGCCTACGATCGTTCCCGTTTCGCTCACTGGCTTCGGCCGCAGAATCGTCCACACGTCTCTGCCGACTGACCGCAGGGGCTTCGGGCCAGAACTTCTGCCCACACCACCACACCGGCAAGACACACAACCACCAGATCAGGATACCACCATGAAGGCGATCGACGTGCGACCCGGTTTGGGCGTGAAGATGGACGGAAAGCTCTGGGTCATCTCGGGCTACGAGTTTCGCAACCCCGGCAACCTGCGCTCGTTCGTCAACATCAAGTTCAAGAACGTGCAGTCGGGCACGCAGATTGAGAAGCGTTGCCAGCCTGCGGAAGATCTGGACATCGTGGACCTTGACCGTCGCGAGATGGAGTATCTCTACAGCGACAATATGGGTGCAACGTTCATGGACTCGGAGAACTACGACCAGTTGACCATCCCCGCCGACGTGCTGGGCGATGCACTGCTCTACCTGCGGCCCAACGCTAAGACGGTGGTGCTGTGCCATAACGGCAATCCGCTGACGGTCGAACTGCCTCTGGTGGTCGAGTTGCAGATTACCGAAACACCGCCGGGAATCAAGGGTGCCACGGCGACGAATCAGTTGAAAGAGGCGACCTGCGAGACGGGCCTCAAGACCCGCGTGCCGCCGTTCATCGAGAACGGCGAGACGATCCGCATCAACACCGTTGACGGCTCATACGCAAGCCGGGCCAAGGCCGAGTGAGCGTGCCGGGAGCGCCGCGTGCCTTCGCTGTTGCGATCAAACATCCTGCTCGTCGGCATGCGCGGCTGCGGTAAGTCATCGGTCGGTGCGTCGCTCGCCAAGCGGATGGGCTGTGCGTTCGTTGATCTTGATGACGAGTCCGCTCAACATTCGCTGAATGATTCGACGGCGTCGAAAGCGAGCATTCCGGCGATCTTCAGCACTTTGGGCGAGCCGGTGTTTCGCGAGGCCGAAGTCGCAGCGCTCACGGCGGTGCTTGAAAGCGCATCCGACACGCACCGTCAACCTCTCAACACCCACCTGACTGCAGAGAATCTACCCCCCCACGCTCACGCTTGCACGCCTGCGCCCACTGCGCCGTTGGCGCTCCGCGTCGTTGCACTCGGCGGGGGGACACCGATCGCGCCCGGGGCCGAACCGCTGATTCAGCGC
>JBGSRG010000517.1:0-5767 GCA_041737685.1 Phycisphaerales bacterium
ATGCCGCCAAACCCGCCGCCCCCTTGTCCTGACGTGAACGGTCCACCGCGCCCGAACACCGACTCAAAGAAGTCGCTAAAGTCGCTCTCGCTCTCGAAGTTGCCCGTTCCAGAACTCTGGCTTCCCGGCGATCGGCCGGCAGCGCGGCCGCCCTGCCATCCGGCGGGTGGGCGAAAGTCCTGGCCGGCCTTCCAGTCTTTGCCCAACTGGTCGTACATCTTCCGCTTCTGCGGATCCTTCAGAACCTCATACGCCTCGTTGATGGCCTTGAAGCGTTTCTCGGCCTCTTGTGTCTTGTTCAGGTCCGGGTGATACTCGCGCGCCAGCCCGCGAAAGGCGCGCTGAATGTCCTCAGCGCTCGAATCACGCGCAACGCCAAGAATGCCGTAATAGTCCTGAAACTCAGCCATGCACACTCAATCGCTCGGCCACAGACGCACCGGGTCCCCGACGTAGACTCGGCATCCGAGAACGCAACCACGAGAATATGCACGCCCGGGTCGAGAGCCGTTTCGAACTGGACAGTTCCGCCCTCAAGCCCGACTCCACTCAGAGTGTGCGTGATTCACCACCGCTCCGTCGTTGCCCGTGCCGCTACCGGCGGTGGAACGCACCGACTCACTCTTCAAGCCGTGCCATAGCCTTTCCGGCCGCGCCATTCACTCTTCCGGCCGGGCCTTGGGCGGAGCCGCCCATCGCATCTTCGTCACAAGCGTCTGCCAGTAACTGCTGCGTGGATTGCGAACAAAGCGCACCGCGCGGCTGTGCCGTCGGATCAGCACCGAGTCGCCCGTCCGCAGTGAACAGAACACCTGACCATCCAGCACCAACGTGGTGCCCGAGAGCGTGCTTGTCCCCTTCGCGTCCGGCTCATTCGCACGATCGACCAAGATTCGCACCGGCGAGTCGAGGCTGATGACCACCGATCTGAACGCGAGCGTGTGCGCGGCAAGAGGCGTGATAACCATCGCCTTGGCTTCGGGCGAGACAATCGGCCCGCCCGCCGAGGCGTTGTACGCAGTGGAGCCGATGGGCGTCGAGACGATCACGCCGTCGCCCGTGAGCGACGGGCCAGCATGCCCGTCAATCTCAAGCCTGAGCGAGATCATGCGATACGGCGGACCGGCCGTCACCACCGCATCGTTCAAGGCGAGCGACGTAAACGCGGTCACTCTCTCAGCGCCGCTGACCGCAGGTCGTTCCACCGAGACGCTCAGCAGCGGACGCTCTTGCGTGTGCAAGTCGCTGCCACCAAACAGCAGCGACGCCTGCTCACGCAGCGCCTCAACATCAAACTCCGCCATAAAGCCCAGTTTGCCAAGATTCACACCAAGCATCGGCAGGCCGAGCGATGCACATCTCCTGCTCTGAGAGAGCAGCGTGCCATCGCCCCCCAGCACCACGGCCAGATCCGCGCCGTTGGCGATGGCCGCGCTGATCGGCGAGTAGTCGGCGTCCAACTCCGCGGCGATGCGACCATGCTCGGAGATGAGTCGATGAATCTCGTCGACCACCGCGGCCACTTCGGGCTTTTCTCGATTCACCAGAAGCAGGACCGATCGGGACATTCGTGCTGCCGTGAGAGAAGGGTCAGTCGATCAGGAGGCACGCACGGCGGTCGCTCGAGCCGGAGCGTTCACCCGGTTCTTCGGTTCGCTCAGGCTGGAATCTTGCTTCACGCCTTCGGGTGTGCCAGCCGCCGCCGCCCGGATCGCTCTGGCGATGCCGTTGGTGTCGAGACCCGTGTCAGCCAGTTGCTTCGCACGCGAGTCCTGAATGATCCAGTGATCGGGCAGTCCCAGACGGGTGACTTGGGAAGCATCCAGCCCCATCTCCTGTGCCGCCTCCAGCACCGCCGAGCCAAAGCCGCCGACGATCGAGTGATCTTCAACCGTGACAACCGGGATGTTCCTCGAAAGCAGCGAGCGGACGATCGCGGTATCCACGGGCTTGGCAAAGCGTGCGTCGTACACCGCCACGCGATACTCGCCCTTGAGAGAATCGCTCGCCGCGAGCGCGTCGATCGCGGTGGTGCCGAAAGCCAGCACCGCCACGTCCGGCTGCGTCTCGGCGGTCGCGAACTCCGGTGTCAGGCAGCGGGCCTTGCCCAACTCAAACGCGGGCGTATCGCCGAGCCGATCCGTGACCATCGACGAAACGCTGTCGCGCGGGTAGCGAAGGCTCGACACGCCCTCCTCATGCGTCCGCATGAACTCCATCGCCGCGAGCAGGCTGGGCTCATCAATCGCCGCCATGATCGCGGCGTTGGGCAGCGTTCGCAGCAACGCCGTGTCGCAGAAGCCGTGGTGAACCGCGCCGTCGCCGCCAACCAAACCGGCGCGATCCAGCAGCAATCGCACCGGCAAATCCTGCAGTGAGAACTCTTGGAAGGCCTGATCAAACGCCCGCTGCAAGAACGTGCTGTAGACCGCGAAGTAAGGCCGGAAGCCCGTCTTGGCAAGGCCCGCGAGCATGTCCATCGCGTGCGACTCGCAGATACCCGTGTCGAAAGCCCGGTCGGGGAACTTCGGCAGAACCTTGCTCACGCCCGTTCCGTCGGGCATCGCGGCGGTCGCTACAACCACCTTCGAGTCTCGCGTCATCAGATCAACCAGCGCATCGCCCACAGCGCTCGTGAACGAGCGACCGTCCTTCTTCAGTTCCACCCGGCAGCCTTCGCGAACGAACGGCGAGGGCGAGTGAAAAGTGCTCGAATCGTTCTCGGCAAAGTCAAATCCCTTTCCCTTGATCGTCTTGACGTGCAGCACCATCGGTCGCTCAAAGTTGCGGGCTTCAGTCAGGAACTCGATGAGCGTCGGAAAGTCGTGCCCGTCAATCGGGCCGACCGTCACCAGACCAAAGTGCTCGAACCAGCCACCCGTGGCTGCGCCCGTTGGGCCGGGGTTGGCAGAGCCGTCGTGAATCACAGCCTTGGCCGCTTCGCCCGCCAGGTGATACGCCTCTTTGACCAGCGAACCGCCGGGAATCTGCGAGAGAATTTCGCCCGCCGACTTCTTCATCTCGGCGTAGCGGTGCGAGAGCCGCACCCGATCAAAGTACTGCGAGACCGCGCCCTGCGGCTTAGAAATGCTCATGCCGTTGTCGTTGAGCACCACCAAGAACTGACGACGCAGCACACCAGCGCCGTTCAGCCCTTCCATCGCCACGCCGTTGACGATCGAAGCATCGCCGATGAGCGTGACCACCCGTCGGCCAGCCGGGGCCGACTTGGGCTCAAAGCCCTCGCCCTTCAGGCTGTCGCCACGAGCCATGCCGACCGCGGTAGAGATGCCCGTGCCCGCGTGGCCCACACGAAACAGATCGTAAGGCGACTCGCTGGGTTCAGGAAAGCCCGACATGCCGGTGCTGGTCCGAAGATTGGCAAGCAGCGACTGCCGGCCCGTCAGCAACTTGTGCGGATAGCACTGGTGGCCAACGTCAAACAGGAGTCGATCGTGCCCAAAGTCGAACACGTAGTGCATCGCGATGGTCAGTTCCACCACGCCCAGATTCGGAGCCAGGTGTCCGCCGGTCCGCGAAACCTGATCACAGATCGCTTTGCGAATGTCGGCTGCAAGTTCGGGGAGTTGTTCCACGCTCAACCGCCGAAGGTCGGCGGGGGACTTGATCGAATCGAGGAGGGCCATCGGACTTCCTTGAAGGGTCGGTAAGGTCGAATGAATGCGCCGCAATCGTACGCGATTGAAGGGGCTTGCGTTCCCTCAGAAGCGCGGGTCGGCGTTCGAGCCTCCGTTCGGCCAATGGCTGGCACACCAACCGCTCGTTCTGAACGGAGCATCATCAGGCGGGTTGGCCCAGACCAAGCCCAAACCAAGCCCAGGCCAAGCCCAGACCAAAGCCCAGACCAAAGCCCAGACCAAAGCGTGGCCAAACCCAGCTCAGACCGTGGGTTCCTACCCCCTCAGCCGAGTTTCGTAGCCCAGTTTCGCCGCGCTTCAGCGTGTGCGGACCGCCATGAAGTCAGCCAGTGTCACTAAGGGGTGGGCCCGCTCGCCCAGCGGTCCCACGGCCTCGACCGCTTGCTGATGCAGTTGTCGGACCTTGGCTCGAGAGGCATCGACCCCGAGCACCGCCGGGTACGTCAGTTTGCCGGCGTGAACGTCCTTGCCCGCCGTCTTTCCCAGGTGCTCGGTCGACTGCGTCACGTCCAGCAAGTCGTCTACCACCTGAAACATCAGCCCGATTGCGTTGGCATAAGCCGTGATGGCCTCGACCGACGCCTGGTTGACCGCCCGACGACCCCCAGCCGATGAACCGACAATGGCCCCCATCCGGCAGGCCGCCGAGATGAGCGCTCCGGTCTTGTTGACATGGATCAGTTCCAGTTTTCGCTCGGCGCCCAGTCCCGGCTCAAACCCGCCCAGCGTGTCATACACCTGGCCCGCGATCATGGCGTTGGTTCCGCTCGCCAGTTCCTGGGCCAGCATCGGCGCGATCGAAGCCGGATAGGCGCTGAGCAAAAGCCCGAACGACAAGGTGAGCAGCGAATCGCCCGCCAGAATGGCCATCGCTTCGTTGGTACGACGGTGCAGCGTTGGCCGACCGCGGCGCAGATCATCGTTGTCAATGCCGGGCAAATCATCGTGAACCAGCGAGAAGGCATGGACCATCTCCACCGCCGCGGCGGCCGCCAAACAGCCCTTCGCATCTGCGTCACTCTCGCCAGCGTCGCAAGTGGCACAAAAGGCGTGCCAAGTGAGCAACGGCCGAAGCCGCTTGCCCGGCCCCAAAGCCGCGTAGAGCAGCGCGTCCCGAAGATTCGCTGGCAAGGCCAACCCGCTCAGGTACTCATGCAAATACGCGTTGAAGCGCTCGACCGGCGCGGCGACTTCCTCGGGCAGCGAGGGTTCAGAGACCGCCGAGAGTGCGGCTGTCGGGCTTGGCGCGTGTCGATTCATCGAAGTGACGGGCATGGGGAGTTTCGGAGGGCAGCCAAACAGATCAGATCGCGCCCTCCTGCGCTTGGAGCACGTCGAACACGTCCGACTCCGTCTGGGCCGCATAAATCCGCTCGCGGAAGTCTTCCATGGCCATCAGACTCGAAATCCGCGCAAGGGCCTGAATGTGGTCCGAGGTCCTATCGGGCGGCGAAGCAAGCAGAATGATCAGCCGAACGGGCTTGCCGTCAATTGCCGCAAAGTCCATCGGGCTAGCGGGCTTGCCGATCGCGACAGCAAGGCTGTCCACGCCGCTCGACTTGCCATGGGGAATGGCTAGTCCCAAGCCGATGCCCGTTGTTCGAGTTTGTTCACGGGTCCAGACCGCTTCCTTCAGCGTCTCAGGCCCTCGAACCTTCCCTCGCTCGGCGAGCAGATCGATGAGTTCATCGATCGCCCCGTGCTTGTTCTCAGCGTTGAGCGGCGCCTTGATGCAGTCCCGCGAGATGATGTCGAGCAACTTCATGCGTTGAGTAACCGAACCGCTGGCGTGCTTCGCAACCCTCTACCGCGTGCCCGGCACTCGCCAGAGTGCCCGAAACAGCACGGGTTGGGTGGGGGGCGGGGGGAGCGTGCGGATTTGAGATTGACAGTGTACCACCCAATGCAGGGTTGCGCCAGCAGTGTCGGTTGGCTGCGCCGATCAGCCTTCAAGCAACACCGAGTACGCACCATCACGATACTGGCCTGGGGCGTCGCCCGGCAGGCCGAACGGATCAACCGACGATTCTCGGGTGACTTTGAAACCGTGCCACTTCGCCGCCCACGCCGCCTGATCCTGGTTCTCGGCACGCTCAAGCGAGCAAGTC
>JBGSRG010000534.1:0-2590 GCA_041737685.1 Phycisphaerales bacterium
ACGTCTCCCAAATCGCTTGGCCAGAGTTTCCAATCTACAACTCTCAGCCGATTATCCGCATCAAACGCGGGCACTCTAATCGTCGAGTTGTCGTTGGTGTCTTGGTCGACGATGAGCCACGAAGTTGCGGCGGAGAGAGAATTCGCAGTGAGATCCGCCGCGACGGCCTTGGCCAGAATGCCGGGATGCCACCACTCGGCCTGATGTCCGGTCATGATGACGGGCTTGTCGAGTGGCAGGCCGAGTTCGGTGCGAAACTGGCGCGCGTGCTCGGCGAGCTCGGAGCCAGACTCGAAGAGTTCGCGGTGGTGTTCTTGCGCGAGTTCGGCCCATGACTGCGTGATGGTGCCGCTCTGAGAATGGTGCGCGTCGGGTTCGAGCGTGAGGCTCAGCGCGGCCGCACTCGGCAGCGCCGGCGGTCGCGATGAGTTTGATGGCGCATCGGCGGGCACCGCAGAGCGTAGCGAGTGCGCATCTTGCGGCGGCAGACTCGGCGGCCGACAAACGCTCACGCACGGCATCCGGAGCAGGTCTGCGAGTTGTGCTTGCTCGATCGCAAGGACGGCGCGAGGTGGGAGGCGGTGAATCCTGCTGTTTGCAAGTCGTTTGAAGCCCGGAGTCGATCTGCGCAGCGTTCGAGTTCATGCTCAAAGACCTCGCGATAGTGCGCGAGCCGGATGGCCGGATCGTCGAGCGTGCCGCCGAACGTTCGGTTCGGATCGTTGTAGATGAGTTTCACGGGCAGTTCCTCGACGCGTAGCCGCGCGGCGGCGGCCTGAACCCAGAACTGCATGGGAAATGCGTAGCCGTCTTGGCTGAGGTTCAGCCGTGCAACGGCGGGCACGCGAAAGGCCTTGAATCCGCAGAAGGCATCGGTGAGATGCGTGGGGCGCGGCCAAGCGCTGGCAAGTCGCTGGTTGATCTCGTCGGTGATGATGTGGTTGATGCGACGGCGGTCGGGCGGCGCGATCGTGGCGTTGCTCGCCGCCACGGCGGGTGTGCTTTCGCTGTCGGCTGCGAGTTGCGTGTCCAGGTATCGCGAGCCGGAGATGACGTCGGAGATATCGGCGTGGATGCGATCAAGGAAGTGGGGGATCGCGGCGGGCTCGTGCTGCTCGTCGCAGTCCATCGTGAGAACCCAGTCATAACCCCGCATGGCGGCCCAGTCGAAGGCGTCGCGCAGGCTGCGTCCATAGCCGCGATTCACGCCGTGACGGATCACGTCGACCGGGAACTTGGTCAGCAGTGAAGGGGTGCGATCGGTTGAACCGTCATCGACGACGAGGATGTCGTCGGCGTACTCGGTGACACGTGCCAGCACGCGGCTGACATAACGCTCTTCGTTAAAGACCGGGATGGCGACGAGGGTGCGCAGGCCGGGGTTCGGGCGGAGGTGGTCGAAGCGCTCCTGAGTCCATGCCTGAGACGCGCGGCCGTTGCTGCCGTGGGGTGGTGTGCGGTTGGTCATGGCGATTGGGTGCTCGAGGGAGAGTGGGGGGGTAGGCAGAATGGTTCGATGCCGATCGAACGGTTGAGGGTGATACTTGCGGCGAGGTGCCGGGGTTCGGATGCTTCTGGAGACGGCGGAGTGACGGCAGAACTGGCGAGTTTGTGGTGGAGCGATGGGTAAACGGGTTGGGCAAAGAGGTTAGATAACTGGTCCAGCCAGCACCGGGTTCGGCGAAACGACGAGAGTGGATGTCTGAGACGTCGGGGCTTGAGGCCGAGGCGGCATGTGCAGTACGGTGTTTAGATCGGCTGCTGTTTGTCGCGTTCGGTGTCCTGATCGGCGGGCTGATCGATATCTTCTTCTGGGCGCGGGAGCGCGGCGAAGGCCGCGAGGCCGAAGGGCAACGGCGCTTCGCCTTCGTTGTCGTCGCTTGCCGATCCGTCCTGCTGGGCCTCTGCGGATTTCTGGAGTTGCTCGATGAGTTCGGGCGTGAGCGAGTGCATGCCACGAATCTCGTGGATGGGCAGCGTGTAGACCTCGCCGTCGGGGCTGATGATTCGGAAGACGGTGCATTGCACCGCGATCGAGGCCTCTCTCTCCCAGGGCGAGCCGGGAATGGAGCAGGCAAAGAGCGGGAAGACTTTGCCGATGGCGATGCGCTCGCCGGCGTGGGTGAGCACGGCGAAGCGGCCGTCGAACATCTCGGGCTTGGATTGGCTGAGCACGCTCAGAGCGTTGAGCATCTCGCGGACGACGTTGTGCCAGTAGAGTTCGCGTGTGCGCAGGGTCTCTGCGCTGGAGAGCGCGTACGCGTGGCCGCTGTGGAGGTTGACGTGCGTGACGCCGACGGCCTCGGCGAGGTTGTCAGCGGCTTCGTTGGCGCCGGCGCCGGTGTGGGAAGCGGGACGAGCGTCGGTGTGCGGTTTCTTTGCGGCGCTGGGCTTGGGTGCTTTGGCCATGAGGCGGCTCCGTGTGGATCGATCGCGGGCGTCTGCTGAGGGAGCGTTGTGAAGGGCGAGATCAGTTGGTTGGCCGCTCCATCAGTGCGCGGGCCTGAGCGCGAAGGTCTGCCGAGGCGTCGCGCTGTGCTTGCAGTGCCCGGCGCCATTCTGAGGGCAGGCGATCCACGGTCTGGCCAAC
>JBGSRG010000011.1:0-2759 GCA_041737685.1 Phycisphaerales bacterium
CGTCGTTGGGTCGGCTTCCCAGTCTGCGGGTGCGTGTTTCTGAGGCGAGTCATCGTGCCAATGCCTGCTCGCACCTCGCGCAACGCCGACGCTTTTTGGTGCCTGCGGCTGCCGAGCGCCGATCGAACCGGCGTGGAGCCTTAATCCTGAACATGAAGGAAACCATGACGGTGGATCGTTCGTATGTCGAAGGGCCGCATCGCGCTCTGGCCGGCCGGGAGGGAAATCAGAAGCGCCAGCGCGAACGGGACTTGCGATCACTCGCTCGTTCGGTTACGCTTCTGACACATGCGGGTCTGGTCGAGTCTGCCCGTGGAACGGCGGACACAACGAGCCGGTCCCCAAAGCTGCGCACCGACGCGGCCAAGCCCGAGGACAAGAAGACAACGGCAGCGAAGATGCAGGCTTGCCATGGTCGTCTTCCCTCAGCGCACCGGCGCCCCCGCTTTCGCACGTGCGATTGCCCACGGCGCAGCGCCGCCGAGCAGGCGGGCCACACACTCCGGTAAAGCCACGACAGACTTGTTCCGACCGCCCGCACAAGCGCCCGAACGAAGCTCGCCAGATTCCGCTCCTGTGACCAAAGGTAACTTGGTGCGACTAACCCCGTTCCTGTCCAGAACCAAGCCCTACGGACGTATCCTCTTGCCACCCTCGACCGTCCGCCCTGAACCGTTGACCCTGAACCGTCCGCTTGCACCATCCACTCTGACAGAAGTTGACAAACCGACCGCTCGACGTTGATCCCAACGACCGCGACTCCGGACCGCGCCGAACCGCCTCGACCGACCGTGCACTGAGGAGCCGACATGAGTTCTCTTGTTCCCTCTCGACCCTCGTTCCTCCGTCTGATCCGTGCGGCGATCGCTCGTCGGCTTCGTCGGACCTCGCCTGCGCGCTTGTCGCGATTGGCCGGGCGAGATCACGGCTTGTTCGACTTCGAGCCGCTTGAGCAGCGGCAGTTGCTCTACACCGTGACGATCGGTCCGGGCGACGTGGACCCCGCGACGGGCCTGGGCACCGTGGCGATCCAGCCGTTCAGTTACGCGGTCCCCTATCTCTTCCGCGAGATCCCGGACCCGGTGGATGACACCGTGGTTGTCGAGGAGTTCGCCGATGAGATGGGCAACTACACGATGAACAACCCGCCCGTGCCGCCCAGCGGCACGGTGTTCGATGAATCCAACATCCGAATCTCGTACGTGACGGGCAGCACGCAGGCCATCCGGCTCGTCGCGGGGCCTGACGCGGGCATGAACGGTGCGGACGATCTTGACCTGCGCGTCGATCTGAACACCACGGACTTGGTCAACTTCACGTTCCTCACGGGCGACGGGATGAACCAAACGCCGACGCTGACGCGGCAAGTGCGCTTCACGATCAACAATGGTGTGGACGGCAACGGCCTGATCACCAACGCCATGACTGGCACACGCCTTGAGCTGCTGCTCGACGGCGTGGTCGTTCAAACGTTGAGCGGTGCCCAGCTTGCGGCGCTCGGCACGCCGGTGGGTGCTGGAACGGTGTTCAATGTGCAGCGTCAGTCCGGGTTTGATGCGATCCGATTCCGTTCAGCGGCGAACGCTCCGGACAACGCGACTTACGTCGACAGCTTCGTTATCGACGACATCACGATCAACTTCCCGGCCGGGCGCTTTGCGCAGTTCCTTGAGGCGCAATCGGCATTCGCGGTCACGGGAACGTTCACCGGTCCGGTGGGTGCCACCGTCACGTTCCTGGATCTGTTCGGAAACCTCATCCGGCCCACGCTCGACACGGGCATCCCTGAGGGCGGGATGGTGCCTGGGATTGATCGCAACGACGACGGTGTGCCGGACTTCAACGACGGCCTCGGCCGGATCAACATCAGCGGCGCTGATCTCAACAGTTCGCTTTCGCTCTGGGGCGGAACGCGGTCGCTGGTGGACGGTGCGTTTGTGTTTGCGATCGGTAGTTCGATCGGCGGCGGACTGGCAGACGACTTCGAGATGTTCGGCTTCGGATTTGATCTGGTGCCGCAGGGTCCCGGACAGCCGCCGTTGGTTGTCGGTGTGCCCGGTGGCGCAGGCTCGTTCATCATCGGCTCGCCCTATGTGCGCAATCCGGCATCTCCTGCGCAGTACCTTGCCCAGCCCGCATCTCCCCCGCCGCCATCGCAGTTCGTCAATCCGAACCAGGGCATCTTTGTCACAGGGTCCATCGGCAACATCAACGCCAACGCGATGCTGTTTGGCTCGAGCCAAGTGACAGGCGCTTCGCACCGACTGGCGATCGGAACGCTCTACGGCAATGTTCGCGTTGAGGGTGATTTGGGCTCACTCGTGGTGCAGGGTGATGCAGGATTGTGGCAGGGTGAGAACCAGGCCACGGCGGACCCGAACACGCGGGTCTATAGGACAACCGGATCGCAGATCACCGTCGGTCGAACCGTCGGCGAGATTCTCATCGGCGGTCGCAACGCCGCCGACGTGACGGTCTTTGCCGACATCAACAACCCCGCGCGTGCGGTTCGGCCCGGTCTGGATTATGTGGAGCGAGAGGGTGTGCTGGGGCAGAACCCCGCGGTGACTAATCCACAGACCTTCACGATTCAGCAGTCGCTCAACAACAACAGCCGCACGCAGCAGGTTCCGTTCGGTGGAAGTTGGTTCCGGAACGACACGCTGCAGGACGCCGAGTTCGTCGGCTACAACGGCACCACGGTTCGAATCGCGGGCAACATCGGCGGTATCGATCCGTTCAACACCGCGCCCGATGTG
>JBGSRG010000019.1:0-2199 GCA_041737685.1 Phycisphaerales bacterium
GTGCTCGGGGCCGAGGTGTGGGTGAAACTGTTGCCCCCCACGATGCCGATCAGCCAACGCCGACCGACCGCAATTTTCTCTCGTTTCTGACCATGACCACCCACTCGCCCCCTCGCAAGTTTCCGCGCCCTCTCTGAAGACGAGTTCAAGGCGGGCGACGGCGGCAAGATGGGAGGGAGGCGGTCTACATGACCTGCTGGGTCAACACGCGGGGCGAGAAGGGGCCGTGGTCGGACGTGACTCCTACCGCAGTCGCAACATGAGGGTCGATGGTGGCGGTATAGACTCTGTGCACCCGTGCATCCATCTACGCATGCACTAACCGCATCAACGACCGGAGCTAGCAGATGATGACATTCGTCACCAAGAGTAGTGCCCTGTGGCTTGCCCTTTCGCTTTGCGGCGCGCAGCTCACGTCGGCGATGCAGCCCGCCGCGACGCCTGTCGCCGACGCGATCTACACCGGCGGCCCGATCATCACGATGAACGATGCGGCTCCGAGGGCCGAGGCCGTCGCGGTCAAGGACGGCAAGATCATCGCCGTCGGCACCAAGGCCGAGGTGGAGAAGTTCAATGCCGCCGGGACCAAGGCCATCGACCTGGCGGGCAAGACCCTGCTGCCCGGTTTCATCGACGGGCACGGGCACGTCTCTTTGACCGGCATCCAGGCGGCGTCGGCCAACCTGCTGCCTGCTCCCGATGGAGAGGGGAACTCGATCGCGAAGATTCAGGAGATCTTGCGTGAGTACGCCAAGACCGACGCCTCCAAGAGGTTCAACCTCATCTTGGGCTTCGGCTACGACGATGCACAGATCGCCGAGAAACGCCACCCCACGCGGCAGGACCTCGACGAAGTGTCGAAGGACTTCCCGATCTTGCTCATCCACCAGTCCTGTCACTTGGGCGCGATGAACACCAAGGCGCTTGAACTCGCGGGTCTCGCTGCGGAGTCCAAGGATCCGCAGGGCGGCATCATTCGCCGCGAGGCCGATGGCAAGACCCCAAACGGCGTGCTCGAAGAGACTGCGTTCATGCTCAGTGCGATGGCGATTTTTCCGAAGCTCAACGCCGAGCAGTTCGCGCAGCTTGCGGTCATGGGCCAGAACTTGTACATCCAGCACCGGTTCACCACGGCGCAGGAAGGGCGTGCCTCCGGCCCGGCCCACAGCAGCTTCGTCAAGCTCGCTGAGGCGGGGCAGATGAAGATCGATGTGGTGTCGTACCTGGACATGATCTTCACCGATGAGCCGCCGGAGATGAAAACGCCCTGGTACTCCCGCACATACAAGAACGGCTACCGCATCGGCGGCATCAAGCTCAACATCGACGGCTCGATCCAGGGCAAGACCGGCTACCTGACCACGCCCTACAAAGTGCCGCCGCCCGGCGCGGCGACCAACTACCGAGGCTACGAAACGCTGCCGGACAAAGTGATCGCCGCCAAGGTGGATAAGGCTTACGCAAACGGCTGGCAGGTCTTGGCCCACTGCAACGGGGATGCAGCGATCGATCAGTACATCTCCGCCGTTCGCGACGCAACCACGAAGCACGGCCCCGCCGACCGGCGCAGCGTGACAATCCATGCCCAGATGGCGCGGCTCGATCAGCTCGACTCGATGAAAGAGCTCGGCATCATGCCCTCGTTCTTCGGCATGCACTGCTTCTACTGGGGCGACTGGCACCGCGACGAGACCCTCGGTGCGGCCCGCGCCGAGATGATCTCCCCGGCCCAGTCCGCGCTCCGCCGCAGCATGATCTTCACGCAGCACCACGATTCGCCCGTTGCCCAGCCCAGTGCGATGCGCATCCTCTCCTCGGTCGTGACGCGGCGTACCCGCTCGGGCGACATCCTCGGCGCCGACGAACGCATCAGCGTGAACGACGCGCTCAAGAGCCTCACCATCTGGGGCGCGTACCAGTACTTCGAGGAGAACGAGAAGGGATCGCTGGAGATCGGCAAGCTCGCGGACTTTGTTGTGCTCTCAGCGGATCCGTTCGCCGTGGACATCGAGAAGCTTTCAGAACTGACCGTGGTCGAGACGATCAAGGGCGGCAAGAGCATCTACAAGGCCGACACAAGGGCGACGAAGGTTGGCGCGATGACGCTCCCCGAACTGCCGCGGATGCAGTGGGACACCGCAGTCGAGCGGCCGCCTGCGCGCGGCATCTATGCCTATGCGCCGATGCCCGGTCCGTGCG
>JBGSRG010000020.1:0-6151 GCA_041737685.1 Phycisphaerales bacterium
ACACCGCACGCCTTGCGGGCTTGTCGATGAGGACGATGCCCACCGGCGGCGGCGTAGCCGAGTTGACGCCGGATTTCTCGATCGTTTGCGACACTTAGCGTTCCCCCCCACTCGTCGGTTCTGGCGCAATCACCTCGTACCAGTCGAGCGCAAGTCGCTTGCCGTTGCTGTAGTTCAAGATGTTCATCGTCGCAGCGCCCGCAACCGGCCGCACCCCCACAGCGCGCAGCGCGTCGGCTTTCAGGTCGTAGTCGGCACTGGGCATCAGAATGACTCCGCCGGAAGCGCGGGTTGTGGCGGACAGGGAGGTCGAGCCCGGCTCACCGTTCGCGGCGGCCCACGCGATCACGTCATCCAGATCGATCTTCTCAACTGCGCCTCGAGTCAGGAACACCAGACTGTCCTCGTGATAGCCAACGCTCGCAAAGGGCCGTTCCCGCATCGGGTCGATGGTTCGCAGTGCTTGCTCAACCCGCACCGATCCCGAGACGTATGCGGGCAAGACCCACTGCACAACCACACCAAAGACGATCACCCACCCGAGCATCGCCCACACGCTCGCGGCGACATATTCCCTGCGAGCGAGATTGCGCCAAACCCAGAACGCCGTCGGCAGACTCAGCACCAACGAAACGATCCTCCATATCCACAAACCGATTCGTGTGAGCCGGTCCTGCAATCCTGCGAGCGCATCACGCTCGGCCAGAACCACCGCACGCGCAGCCAGCAGCGCGAGCGCGGGATACAACGGCATCGGATAGTGGGGCAGTTTGGTGCTGACAAACTCAAAGACGATCCATGTTGGCAGCAGCCAAGCCAGCAGGAATGTTTCGGCTGGGACAGACCTCGCGGCCTCGGCCGGCGCACGCGTCGCTGCCGGAAGCTGCCGACTGATCCCGGCCCGTTCCCACATGACGGGCAGGTCTTTCCCACGCATATGCCGCCACGCCGAACGGACACCCAAACCCGCCAGCATCGATCCGGGCCACAGCAAGACCACCACCAGGATCAGGTGATATCCGGGTGGTGCCCAGTGGCCCTCGCTCGCGCTGGTGCTTCGGCCGATCGTCTCCGTATACACCTTCTCAAGATAGATGCTCCAACCAACCCGCTCACCCACCATCCACACCCACGGACCCACCACCGACGCGACGATCAGCACGCCTAGAACGGGCCGCAAACTCAGCACCCAACGCCACCGCCGCGTGACAATGCTGATGGATACTGCCGCAAGCCCAACCACCATGGGCGTGATAGGGCCTTTGGCGAGAATGCCGAGTGAAAGGGCGAACCAAAGCAGGCAGCATGGGACGACGGCCTGAAGGCTCAAAGGCGGCCGAGCGGGACGACTAGCCGAATGGGAATTGCAAGACTCGACGATGTTCGCTGGGACACCGCTTGATTTCGCTGTCACGTCCCGCTCTTCACTTGCTGCTCTTCCGCTCTGCTGATTGGCCGCTTTGAACGCCCCCCACAGCCCCGCCATCGCCGCGGCCGTGAGCGCAAGCAACAGTTGGTCAGCACGGGCCTGATGCGCATCCCACGCGACGATCGGACAGACCGCCAGAAACGCTGCCCCTAACCATGCAATCTGAGCATTGAACATGCTCAGGCCGATCCGCCAGGTGATGAACACCGCACCAATAGCGAACAGCACGCTGGGCAAACGAAAGACCCAGATCTTGCCAAGACTGGGCGCAGCGAGCATGTTGCGTGTGGTTCTGTCTGCTGGCGCAGTTGGAGATGCGTTTGCTGCGGTGGGCGTCGGGATCGACATCGTTGTCGGCACCATCACCATTGACCGCGTGGAGGCCGCTGAACCTTCCCGCTCCGCCGCTGGCGGCTCATCGCCGAACACCTTCACGCTCATCGACTGCAGCCAGTAAATCAAAGGCGGCTTGTTCAGCCGAGGCGAGCCCTGCACTCGCGGCACGATCCAGTCGCCCGTCTCCACCATCTCTCTCGACGCCTGTGCAAACCTCGCCTCGTCTCGGTCAATAGGCGGCAGCACAAACAACCCGGGCACATACACCGCCAGACAGAGCAACAGCAGCGAGAGCACGCTGCGCTGCCGCGAGCGCCACAGACCCGGCATCGCTCTGGCCATACCGTCCGAGGTTGTTCGGCCCGCCGTGGCTGGGCGTTGGCTCTGCATCGCGGGGCAATATACGCTCATGGCCGTGTCGGACCTCAACCACGCCTTCGACAGTTCGTGCTGGATGGACTGCGGCTTAGCGTGGCCGGTGCGGACAGTCCGTGCTGCGCTGCTGGGCGGCGGCCCCAACTCCAACCGCAGAGTCTGGACCTTGCCGCTGCTGCTGAGCATTCTGGCGTTCATCGTCGTGCTGCCCTTCGATGGCCCGCTCTCGGCGTGGTTCTCGCACATCGGAGACTCGATGGGCGGCGACCTTCGCCGCGAGTTGCACGCCTGGCAGCAGTTCGGCGCTGCGGGCTCCATCGTGTTCACGATCCTTGTCATCACGCTTCTCGACCGTCGCAAGGTCGCCCGGGTCGGCGATCTGCTCATCGCCGTCGGACTCTCGATCGTCGTCTGCACCGCGATGAAACTCGGTGTTGGCAGGCCCAGACCTCGCGATGTGCTCAACGATCCGCACACCTTCCTCGGGCCGTGGGGCAAGTATCCGCTGGAGCACAACGGACAAACACGACTCGTTCACGCATGGGATATCTCTGGCGGCGCGGGCACCGACCTCTGGTCAATGCCCAGCAGCCACACGTTCTACGCCGTGGTGCTGGCGGTTTTCCTGACCTCGGCGTATCCCAAGGGCAAGCCGCTGTGGATCGGGCTGGTGGTGTTGGTGGGGTTCTGCCGGCTGCTCTTCGATGCGCACTGGCCAACGGACGTGATCGTGGGAGCGGGCGTTGGCGCTGCGATCGCACGCTGGGTGATGAGCGTGTCCAGGTCAGCCCGCGCCCACTCAGCCCATGCCCACTCAACCCTCGCGCTCGAATGAGTTGCCTGAGCCACGCGACTACCCTGCCGCATGACCCCTTCTCCCCCGCCCGTGTTCGATCCGACCAACGACCCCGCCCTCCGCTCCTGGGTCGAATCCGCCAACGATCCCGCCACCGACTTTCCCATCCAGAATCTGCCGCTGTGCGCTCTTGAATCCGAGCACGATGGGCACGCCCACGCCCACCTCGGCACCGTCATCGGCGACCGCATTGTCGATCTGGGATTGCTGGCGATGGCCGGCTACTTTGGTGACCCACAGACCGAACCGCTCGCGAACTTGATGCACGCACCGGCTTGGAACTCCGTCGCCGGTCGGCCCGATCTGATGCCCGAAGTCCGCTCTCGCTTGCAAGACTTTCTGCGGCACGATGCACACGCCGGCCAGCAGACACGCCGCTTGCGCGACAAGGCGCTCCGCCCGCTTGCTGAGACCCGCCTGCTCCCCCCGGTCGCGATCTTCAACTACACCGACTTCTATGCCAGCAAGTTTCACGCGACCAACGTGGGCTCGATGTTCCGCCCTGACAACCCGCTCTTGCCAAACTATGTTCACGTGCCCATCGGCTATCACGGCCGGGCCAGTTCCATCGTGCTCAGCGGCACACCCGTCAAACGGCCCAACGGTCAGACCAAGGCCGACGATGCGTCGTCGCCCACCTTCGGGCCTTGCAAACTGCTCGACTACGAGATGGAACTCGGACTCGTTGTCGCCAAGGGCAACGCCATCGGCGAACCGATCGACATCGCCAGCGCCGCCGACCACATGCTCGGAGTCTGCATCCTCAACGACTGGTCCGCGCGCGATATGCAGAAGTGGGAGTACCAGCCGCTCGGGCCGTTCCTCGCCAAGAACTTCCAGTCCAGCATCTCGCCCTTCATCGTCACGATGCAAGCCCTCCAGCCCTTCCGCGTCGCCGGGCCGGACCGCAGCGCCGACGACCCCAAGCCGCTTGACTACTTGCAGAGCACCGACGACTGGGGGCTTGACATCACCGTCGAGGTTGCGCTTTGCACGGCGAAGATGCGCGAGGCCGGTACGCGCGAACATCGCTTGAGCGTTGGTAACGCCAAAGACCTCTACTGGACCTTCGCACAGATGCTGACGCACCACGCCAGCAACGGCTGTAACCTTCAGCCCGGCGACCTTCTCGGCAGCGGCACCATCTCTGGCCCCGATCGCTCCAGCCGTGGCTGCCTGCTCGAACTCACCTTCGACGGCAACGGACCCGACGGCAAGCCCAAGCGTTCGCCCATTCAACTCCCCTCAGGCGAGAAGCGAACCTTTCTCGAAGACGGTGACGAGGTCATCATGCGGGCCTATTGCCAGCACGAGGGCTTCCGTCGCATCGGTCTGGGCGAGTGCCGCGGCGTGATCGAAGCCTGATCGAGGACTGATCGAGGACTGATCGGTGTATTGCATATGCCAGACCGCCCGCAACAACCACTCCCCACCAAGTCTCCCGCCGTCCGCATGACGTGGACCAACCTGCTCTTTCTTCATTGGCCGCTGATTCCCGATCTGCTCCGCCCACTGATCCCAGCCAAACTCGAACTCGACACCTTCGACGACCGGGCCTGGATCGGCCTTGTGCCCTTCCGCATGGAATCGTGCCGCTTTCGCGGCGTGCCGCCGCTGGCTTCCACCGTCAACTTTTATGAGTGCAATGTCCGCACCTATGTTCGCCATCAGGGTCGCAGCGGTGTCTGGTTCTTCAGCCTCGACGCACAAACACTCCTGCCCGTTCTCGGCGGGCGAACACTGTGGAACCTCAACTACGTTCACAGCCGGTTTGCTGTGTCGCACGAGCCCGACGGCCCGATCGATTACGCCCTGAGTCGTCGCCGCGGCCGCTGGCCCAGCGCATCGGCACACATCGTCTGGAAGCCCGGCTCGGCGATGCCGCCCTCCACGCCCGGCAGTCTTGAGTTCTTCCTCACCGAGCGGTACTGGCTCTTCACGCACTCGCGCGGCAGATTGCTCGCAGGTCGCATCAATCACCAGCCGTGGTCGCTCCGCTCCGCCAGTCTGCTTCAACTCGATCAATCACTCACAACCGCGGCGGGAGTTCCCAACCAGGACATCTCTGCAAACCAGCCACTGGCATTCGCCAGCGACCGTACCGACGTCATCGGCTGGTCGCTCTCGGCCTGAACCGGCACACACGAATACACATCGGCCCAGACTGGCGGCCCGAACTGACCGCTCCGGCTGTGCACTGCCAGGGCGCCGGCCCCAAAGCATCATACAAACCGGATAATCACGAACGTCACGTCGTCCTTCGCCGCAACTTCGCCGCGAAATGCCTTCAACCGATCTTCCAAGACCGAGGCCGTCCGTTCGGCAGATTGACCACGGCATTCGCGGATAACGTCTCGCAGCCGGTCCTTTCCAAACTGCTCGTGCGCAGAATCGACCATTTCCCAGATGCCGTCGGTGCCGATAACCAGCACATCACCCGCACCAAACCCGCTTCGCTCATACTCCTCGTAATGCACGTCGTTATCAATGCCCAGCGGGATATCGCCTCCTGGAAGTTCGTCAAAGGTATTGTTGTGGCTGTGATAGACAATCGTCGGATCGTGGCCCGCGCTGGCCCATCGAACGCGCGAAGCACTACCGTCACTGTGCTGCTCGATGACCAGCATCGCCAGCGTGACAAACCGCCCGTGTGAATCGCCCGCGAGCACGTCGTTGATCCGGCTCATCAGCCTTCCCAAACTGCCCGCCTCGGTCGCCTGTGTGCGAAGCGCTGCGCGAACAGAGGCCATCAGCAGCGCCGCCGCAACACCGTGGCCCATCACATCGCCAACGACGACCAGCGTGCCGAGCTCCTTGCTCGGCGAGTTACCCCCGCTTTCACTCGCCAAATCCACTCGTTCCAGCGGAGCGACCTGCAAGAAATCAAAGTAATCACCGCCCGTCTGGTCGCAATACGTGCTGCGTCCCGCAATCTCCAGTCCCTCAACCGTTGGGTCGGCAGAGGGCAACAGGCTTTGCTGCACGTCCATCGCGACCGCTAAGCTCTGCTGCAAATCAATTCGTTCGCGAAGTTGCGGCACCATGCGATTGAAAGATTCGGCAAGCCCGCCCACCTCATCGTCACGCACCACCGGCGCGCGCGCATCAAAGTCGCCCCCGGCCAATCGTTCCGCCGCAGCGGAAAGCCCGAGCAG
>JBGSRG010000048.1:0-40126 GCA_041737685.1 Phycisphaerales bacterium
GTAGCCTTCGGCGATCTTCATGCCCTGACGATCCTTGCAGAACGGGCGCAACGGGCCTCGCGCGATCAGCCGAAGTGAGTTGAACCCCGCCCAGGCATACTCGCTGATCGTGTCATACCCGCCCGCGATCACAACGTCGGCTCGTCCGCACTCAAGCAGTGTCACTGCCAGCGCAATCGCACCGAGGCTTGAGGAGCACGCCGAACAGGTTGTCAGCGCTCCACCGTCCATTCTCAGGCCATCGACAGACAGTTCATGCAGCGCCAGACGGGCGGTTTCTCCCGCCGCGAAGGTGGTGAGTTGAGTTGGATCGTCCGATCGGAGAAAGCTGCCTCCGGCGCGAATGCCGTGAAGTGTGGTGCCCAGCACGGTCATGCAGCGAGTCGATCGTGCTGACGGGGCGGTAGCCAGTTGTGCGTCGCGGATCGCGTGCTCCACCGTCCAACGCAGATAACGAGCCTCTCGCGGCAAGTCCGGGCAGTACGCGATGGGCAAGTCCATGGCTTGGCCGCCTTCGCTGCCCGCAGGAAGCGCCGACTCGATTGCTGGCATCGGCCCCATGCCGCACTTTCCGTCCAAGATCGCCCACCAGATCGACTCGGCATCGAGACCGAGCGAAGCCGTCGCGGCGACACCAGTCACAACGACACCTGCGGGCGACTGGCCGTTGAGAAGCCGATCACTCATGGATCGCGTCCTCCTCAAACGCCGCGTGCAGAACCAGCCACTGCGTGGGATGAGCAGCCACCATGGACTCGACGGCCCTGATCACGGCCAAGACATCGGGATCGGTTGCAGAGACACGCGAGGCGGTTCCAACCGGTTCAATCGCGGGGAGCAAGTGAATCACAAAGCGGCCCATCGCGAGCCGCACGGTAAAGACCGGAACGATGGGACAGCCCGTCAATCGGGCCAGCCGCACAGCGCCAGTGGGCACGCGCAAGTGTCCGTGCAGAAAGGGAACCACCGTTGAGCCCTGTTTCGGCATGGCGCGGTCGGCCTGCATGACCACGGCCTCGCCGTTGAGCAACGCATCGCGCAGCCCGATCCAGGTGGAGAGTCCAAGATCGATCGGTGCCTCAACAATCCCGATGGTGCGTCGCATCTTGCTGCGCATCGCCTCGAACGCGCTTGAAGCGTCTTGCTTGAACACCACATGAACACGCGGCTCAACACGCCGCAGCGCGGCGAGTCCCACCTCGAACGATCCCATGTGGGCGGTCACAAGCACAACACCTCGACCCGCATCCCTGAGTTGTCGATAGGCCGGCTCGCCCTCAACGCGTTCGATGCGCGCCGCCAGCATGTCGGCCGACTCTCGGCTGGAACGACCAACGTCGAGAACAAATTGATAGAAACTGTCGACGACGTCGCGGGTGTACCGGCGTTGCTGCCGCGCAGGCGACACGAAGCCGAAGATCCGCAGGGCGTTCTGACCCGTGTTCCTTCGAACGGCCTTCGAGAACAATGGCACCGCCCGCGTAGCGAGGGGCATCGCCATGCGAGCAACACCCGGAGCTAGCGAAACGAGCCAGAAAAAGGGTGCGAGCGACGGTTGCGCTCGCGGTGCATCTGCCGCCTGATGAGACTCGGGTGCGGCGTTCCCGCGATTGGCTCGAACCACCTCAACACGAGATTCCACCTCAGTTAGCATTCTTGAACAAGGATACACATAGGGCGGGCCGCAGGGGCCCGTGCAAGCCGAGTCCGCGGTATCCTTGCCGTTCACCATGAACTCAGCGTTCTACAAAGTGTGCAGGGCTGGCGGCCGGTTCATCGGTTGGCAGACGATGCAGCGCCTCGTGCTGAATAGGGAGCACGCCGAACGAGATGGCGGCTTTCTCCTCGCGTGTACACACTTGAGCCATCTCGAACCCATGCTAATTTCCACGATTGTTCAGCGACAGGTTCGCTGGATGGCCCGCGTTGAGTTCTATCAGCGACGATGGGCCGCCTCGGCCCTTGATCTTGGCGGAGCGTTTCCGGTTGATCGATTCGGGTGCTCCATTCGTGCCGTGCGAACGGCGATAAGGCTGGCGCAGGCGGGCGAGTGCGTCGGAATCTTCCCCGAAGGCGGCGTGGCGCAGGGCCAGCGGTCGATCATGCGTGGTGCGCCCTTCAAGCACGGCGTCTGCACCATCGCGGTTCAGGCGCGGGTGCCGGTTGTTCCGGTTGTCATGCTCGGCACGCACAACCTAAATCGAGTCGGTCCCTGGCTGCCCTTTCGCCGGGCCAAGATTTGCTGTGCGTTCGGTCACGACGTTGTGCCCCCGCCTCGTTCGGGTTCGCGCCGGGACGATCGCCTGGAAATGGCTGAACGACTGGGGCTTGAGTTCCAGCGGCTCTACCAGCACCTTCTGAGCCAGTCGGGAGTCACCGACGAGCAGGTTCCATGAGTGCGATTGCTACCCAACACGCCGGATCTCGAACGGACTCTGCTATCGCATGAGCGACGCGTTTTACAAGGCCGTACGGCTGGTGGGCAGCCCCATCTTCTGGATGAGCAGCCGTCCGGTGGTGATCGGCGGGAGCAACGTGCCAGACAGTGGAGCCTGCCTGATCGCCGCGACGCACCACAGCCCCTACGACGTACCGCTTCTCATCCGGCACACGCCGCGACTGCTCGACTTTGTCAGCATCGTTGAAGTCTTCAAACACCCGCTGGTCGCGTGGTTCTACGGCTCGCTCAACGCCTTTCCGCTCGACCGCTCTCGGCCAGACACTCAGACGGTCCGCAAGATCATTGATCGCTTGGAGCGCTCCAGAGCAGTCGCCATGTTCCCCGAGGGGGGCTTTCGCAAGGGGAAAGACTCGGTGATCCACACGCGGAAGATCCGGCCCGGTTGTGGTCGGATCGCTCGACTGGCCGGAGCACCGATCATCCCTTGCGTCATCATCAACTCCCACGTCTACAGCCGTCCCAAAAGTTGGCTCCCGATCAGACGGGTGCGATACGGTTTGATCTATGGCAAGCCGATCAATCCGGCATCAGAGCCCGCAATCGAGCCGTCCGACATGGAGTCTCAATTGGTCGAAGCGTTCGTGGCATTGCACGCCGAACTAACCGCAGCGATGGAGCGATCGTGCTAGTCAGTCCGCCCTGAGGGTGCTCGCAGCAACAAGATCGGCATGACCAGCAGCAGCGCACCGACACCCGAGGCCAGTATCCCGATGAGCGACACGAGCCCTAAAGATCGAATCGCCGGCGTGTGCGAGAGGCCGAGCGCCGCGAACGCCGTCCCGGTCGTTGCGATCGAAAGCAGCAATGCGTGTGTGGTAGGCCGTAATCGCAGCCGCAGCGATCGACGAGAACGCCCGTAGGCCCGTGCAACCGAGACCAGAAAGACTCCAGCGTCCACGGCGATGCCGATCAACAGCGGCACCGCGACGCTGTTGATCGGGTTGAGCCGCTGCCCCGTCGCCATGATGAACAGAATCGTTGTGCAGACCGCAAAGAGCAAGGGCACCAGCGCAAGCACCACATGCAGGACTCGGCGAAAGACGATCGTCAACCAAACCACAACAAGCACGAACGAGCCGAGCATGGCCAAGGGCAACCGCTGCCGCGCTGTCTCTTCAAGTTCGGTCGAAAGCGCTGCGGTGCCCGTCACAGTTACACTTCCCGAAGCGCCCGCACTGCTCGATTCCACACTCGCCGCCGCTGCCCGCAGCGTCTCAATCGCCTCGCGGCGCTTCTGGCGGTCGTGCAGCGGTTCACCAAACTGAACCAGCAGCACCGTGTTTGTCTTGCCAGCGTTCGGTGACGCTCCGCCAAGCGGAAAGACTCGCGCAGCAACACCGGGGTGCGCAAAAACATCTGACGAATCCGGTGCTCGCCGTGCCGACAGCAGCGTGCGCAGAAAGTCCCGGTATCCTGAGTACGACTCCGGGGAGAAGTCGCTCTCTTCCACCGCTGTGTCAAAGTCCGCCAGTGTTCGCTCAAGGTCCACACGCTTCAACAGCGCCAAGCGGTTCCCCACAGTTTGCGGATTTGGCAAGAGCCGGTGCAGTCCCCGCACGTCTTCCACACCCACTTCACGGCACGCCGGAGAAGAAAGCGCAACGGCTGCTTGGTGTGAGAGTGTGACGAGCGTTTCAGAACTCGGTGCAACAATCTCCACCGGAATCAGTTCTCCCTGCGTCGAGAACCGCCTGATCACTTCGATGGTCGTGTCGAGTGCTCGGCTGGGCTTCGGATGCAGCACGGAAAGGTCGGACTCGAATCGCAGCGGGAATCCTTGCATCGCCGCGCTAACGACCGCAACACCCACGATCATGAGCGATGACCTCATCCACACCCGCGGACGAGCGGCGACCACGTCGGCGAAGTGCCCAAAGCGCACGCGCCCCGCCGATGATCCGGTCTCGCGGCGGTCGATCAGCACGAGCGATGCGGGCAGGAGCACGAAAACACCCGCGAGCGCTCCCACAAGCCCCGCCGCACCCATCAGCGCAAAGTCGCTTAGCATCTGAATCTTGGAAGGCCAGAGCGAAATGAAGCCAAAGATGCTCGTCAAACAGTTTGTGCCGATGGGCACGGCCATACGCTCGGCGGTGTGTGTTGAGGCCTCGATCGGACTCAGCCCCTGTTGGCGGTCGTTGTCGTAGTGCGAGTGAAAGTGAATTCCGTAGTCGGCACCCACGCCCGCGAGCAACGCGGCGATCATCGCTGACAAAGGCGAGACTTCGCTCAGGAACAGCGACAGTGAGCCCATTCCCGCCACAATGCCCGTCGCCACCACACCACCGATCAGCAGTCCCGCCGACCATCGTCTGTAGAAGAGCAAGAACAGTGCATAGACCAGGCCCACCGAGGCCAGGCAACTCACGATCGAATCCTTTCGGATAACACGCGACGCATCGGTCGCGATCGCGGCGGCACCGCCCGTTGAAACCCGCAGCGACGCCGTGTTCAACTCCTCCGAGGCTCGAACAACCGCGTCGACCAACCGCCCCGCAGCGCGATAGTCATTGCCAATCGTTGTTGAGCCGATATGGACGAGCAGTGCGCGGCCGTCCTCGCTGAACTCCGGTGCATTCGGGGACGTGACGCTTGGGCTGGTTCGCGTCATCATGCCCGCTTGGCCGCCCTGTGCAGACTGCGGGCCAACCGAAGCGGCGCGTAACGCGGGCGGAATCAACTCGAGTAGGCGCAAGGGATCACGCAGCACCCCTTCGCTCAATGTGGTTCCGGCCGGTCCCGGGGCTGCGATCAGGGCGCTGTTGCGTCGGAACTGCTCTCGCATCGAGCCGAGGCTGAGACGACGAATCAGTTCGGCCGCAGCATCGTCGTCAAGGTAAAACAGGCCGTTTGGCAGCATCACGCGCTCTGCGAACCCGCCGAACGCGGGATCTTGCCGGTAGCGAACGGTCAGCGCCATCGGCGCAAGTAACTCTTCGCTTTCAAGCGCCGCCTCGAGCCGCTCCGCAAACGCGATGAGTTCGTTCTGGCCTTCGGTATCTGACAGGCGATCGGGCGGCAACTCAACAAGCAGCAGGAGCGTGTCGCCCGCCGCATACTGCGTGGTGACACGCTCCATCGCCGCCGCGGTTGGTGAGTGCTTGCCCAGCATTCCCGCCAGCGAGGTCGTGATCCGTACCTGGCTCAGCAAGATCAACGACAGAACAAGCACTACAGCGGCACCGGCCAAGGTCCTCTTCGGACGCGTCGCCGACCATCGCGCAAGTTGGCCCGTCCGAAGCCCCAATCTCGATGTGCTGTCATCCTCAGTCCGGTCGTCGATTGATCGGCTCGGTTCATCGTCGGTCATGGCACGGCCTTTGCCCTGGCCGGCGGCTCAAACACACCGGCCGGAATCTCTCCGTTGAGTTCAGGATCGTTGAACTGGATCAGGACCTCGCCCGAAGCGCTGCGGAGCCGCAAGCGCGTGGGCCACGCCAGACCGTCGATCACTGCATATTGCTCGATGCTGAGCGTGCTCTCGCTCCCGCCCTCTTGGTTCGGCACCAAGTAGCGTCGAGGCGTCAGCGTCGAGCGATCAATCTCGCAGACAACGTCGTCTTGTCCGAATGCTGGCCCCCGTGCCGACAGCGTCTGTTCGTTTGATCGATCAGCTTCGATTGCCGTCGCGGATCGAAAGTACGCAGGGCCGAGCAGATCGATCGCTTCGCTCAGTCGCTGCGATGGAAAGCGAGTCGGATCGGTCCGTTCCGCTGCGTACCCGCTCTCTGCGGTCCACACCCAGACTCGGCCGCCGACCAGCGTCAGGTCGAGCACGGCCCGCCCAAACTTCCATGCTCGCAATCGCCCCTTGTCAGGCAACTCTGCGACCAATGCACCGTCCAAGCGAACCCGCTCTCCGCCAGCATCAGTCAGTGTCACATCACACGCCGACGAAACACTCTTCACCGAGTCGAGTCGCTGGGCGATGGTCGCCAACGACTGCGAATCGCTCATCGGCGGATACGTCGGCAACTGCGCTGTGCATCCAACCATCGCACCCGCAAAGCTAGCCGCCGTCATGCCGAGACCGGCGGCCATGCGACGGACTACACAGCCGCTCCTCTGCTGCCAATCACTCACAGGCAACTCCGGCTGTATCTGGTCACGGCAACCTGCTCACGTAACACCTTGCCCGTGGGCGACTTGGGCAGTGACGCCGCAAACTCCACCACGCGAGGAACCTTCACCGGCGAGAGCCGCTCGCGAATGAACTGCCGCAATGCCTCGGCGTCTACGCTCGCAACCGCACCGTACGGCACCACCACTGCCCGTATCCTGTGAATCGTCTCTGACGCCGGGAGCGGCACAACAACGCACTCCGCCACGCTGGGGTGTGCGCTCAACACACGCTCCACCTCCAGCGGATTGACCTTGTAGGTTCCGACATCGATCAGAAGTTTCAGTCGGCCCGTGAGCCAGAATCGCCCTTGTGCATCGAGCTTCGCAAGGTCGCCCGTAAAAAAGTGCCCGTCGATAAGTTCAAGGTCCGCGTCCGCATAGGCACAGAGCATCGATGGCGCTCGAACCGCAAGGTGTCCCTCCTGGCCGGCGGGCACCTCAAGTTCCGGATGCTCAGGATCAAGCACCCTCATGCTGATGCCTGGCAGAGGTGTTCCGATCGAGCCCGCGTCAAAGCCCGCAGTGCCCGGTACGTTCATCGCGACGCTTCCCAGTTCGGTCGCTCCATAGATCTGACCGACTTCTACACCCCAAACGCCGGAAAAGCGCTCACGAACACGCTCTGACAATGGTCCGCCCGCCGAGTATGCCGCTCGCAATCGACCGCTATCACGGCTCGGCACACGCGACAGCGCTTCAAAGATAAAGGGAACCCCGGCGAGAACCGTCGAGCCAGCCTTGCGGTCGTCGTACTCTCCGCCCACATCGCGCCTGTTGCTCGGCTGTGAGCGGCGGCCTCCCGCGTCTTCGCTCTCGATCGCGCGAGCAAAGAGGCCCGCTTCAAACCGCGACATCACAATCAGCGAAGCGCCAGCAAGAATTACGCTCACAAGCACGTCCACGCCGTACGAGTGGCTGAGCGACGTGGCGAAAGCGACGCGATCTTGCGCTGTCAGCCCCATTCCACGAACCAGCCCCTGCGCGCACGCGTCGAGCGAAGCACTACTGCGAACGACCAACTTCGGCACACCCGTTGTGCCCGATGATGCCAACACCACCGACCCAGACCAACAAAGCGGCAAACCCGCAGCTTTGGTGGACCCTTCTCTCCAGTCCCGTCCCGGCCGGTCGATGGCCAGATGGCTCAACGATCGCTCCGCCGCGAGTCCTGGACTCACAATCGCTGCTTTTGCCCCTAGACGTTCGGCGATTGCGAGCGCTTCCGGGCCCGCGATCTGCGGGTGCATCGGCAAGAAGCGAATCCCCGCCATCAGGCTTGCGCAGAACCACGCCGCGTACTCACCGCACGAAGGCAGGACGGCGATCAGCACCCCGTCCGGTTCAATTGAGTGCGTGATGTGTTGTGTTCGCAATTCCACTAGCCGGGCGAGTTCGCGGTAGGTGCAGCATGATCCCGCGTCATCCAACTCGGCGAGCGCGATTGCGTCGGGCCGCTCGTGGGCGTGCTTCCAAAGCGCATTCATGACAGCCGAAGCGCAGCACGGTGGGCTCGCGCAGGCCGGGGGTTCCGCTTCGACCGCGTTGTACTCTGGGAGTTTCATCGTGTCAGCAATTCGGAAGCGAGAGCGAGAGCGGGGGAACGGAGGCGTGGGGACGGGGGGCGGGGGATTGGGAATGAGACGCGGGCAACGCGGGGGACAGAAACCCGCCTATCCGCAACGATCAGGCAACACCGTCGCTTCGATCTCAACAAGCAACTCCGCTCGGCAGATGAGAGCTTGAACAAACTCGATGTGAGCCGCCGCTGGCAGTCGTTCGCGCACGTGCCTCTCCACAGCCGTGCGATCACTCGAGCGAGCAAAGTAGACACGGGCGTGTTCAACGCCCCCAAGCGAGAATCCCGAAGGCTCACGGATGCTCCGCAGCAAATGCTCAAGATTGTCCAGCGACTCCGCGAGTTGGAGTTCGAGCGATTCTTCATGCACCGAGCATTCGCCGCGGATGCTGGCCGTGCCCGACACCAAGAGTCGGCCACCACTGGAGAACTGCGCCCAAGTGGCACGCGAGAAGCACGGCGGGCACTTGCCGTGCGCGGCCGAATACTCAAACGCGGGCGTCTGCCGCGGATTCTCTGCCGAGACGCCCGGCGACGATAGACCCAGCACAGAAATCTCCAGCCGATCGCCCTCCACTCCAACCGCAGACGCAGCGGGCAATGATTCTCTGAACGCGTTCGACGAGCCGAGCCAACGCACAAAGGCGGCGTAACGGCCCGAGTTGAACACCCGATACCGATCGCTCCCGCTCGCCAACTCGCTGTGAATGCCCGGCACGAACGCCCAGATGCGTACCGGATGCGGGAAGCCCTCGTCATTCAAAGCGGACAGCAACCGCTCGTACAGCATCGAGACCGCCGCCTGCAACGCATCCGCCGACAGTTCGCTCACACCCTCCATCTTCGCCGTAACAAGCCGCACGTCATCGCCCCGCCGTCGCGTGAGCGTCGCATGAACCTGTGGCTCGGTCGGGAGCACGAACGTCTTGAGTGTGAGGGGCACAAGACCGAGTGCCCATCGTGGTAGCAGCGAATCGTCCGCTTCGCCGAACGGCACAGTCGCGATCTGCGCATTGGCGATCGGCGAAATCACGACCGGCTCGGTGAGGCGCTGCTGAGTTGACTGTTCGATCATCAGTGAGTCCTGCACGCTGCTCGTCATATGACCAACAAACACAGTCACGTTCTTCGCGCCCCGCTCTCGGGCGGACAAACGCCACCTTGAACCGTGCGCTATTCACCGGCCTTCGGCACACTTGGTGCCTGCTCCGTCCCGCCTGAAGCCGCGCCGTCCTTCCCCGGTCCCCCAGTTCCTACCGGCCCCGCCGACGCCCCCGACCCCGTCGATTGAGGCCCAAACGGTCGCGAGACCCGGACCCCTTTCGCAACCGGCGGATCGATCTCGTCGTCCGTCACACCCATGTTGAGGCTGATCTCGCTGAACACAATCACCGTCACTTCTCCATCGGGGTCCGTCATCACAATCCTCTTCGCGGCGGGCACCGACTCATCGATGAACACCTTCACGCTGGCGATGTGCTGCCGGAGCGACTCGTCCTTTGGGATGAGTTGGATGCTCAAAAGCGCCCCGTCGGTCGCTGTCATTTGAGGGTCGGTCGGAGCCAGTGCTGAGATGTGGAATCGCTCGCGCAGCACCGAGAGTCGCGGAAGGGGCGCTCCCGCCAGATCTCTGAAGCCCTGGTCCACCGGATAGATTTCCAGCAGTTTGTCGTTTGGGTAATAGATTTCGATCGAGCCTGCAGCGATCAGCATGGAAGACGGCTGTGGATGGGTTGTCTGCCATCGAGACTTGTCTCCCCTGCTGTACACAACTCCACGCGAAACCATCGGTTTTTTCAGCAGTGGCGTGTGCCGACGCTGCTCAAAATCAGCCCGCAAGTCCTTCACCACGGCCATCGCCGTGTCGGCTGCCTCAAGACGAGCCTTGAACTCCCGGCTCGCGAGGTCTGAGTCTGAGCCAGCGTCGGTGCGAGCCGTTGCATCGCGCTCGCGGTCATCCTTCGAGGTCTTTGCTTGGGTGGAAATCGCGTTCACACACTCTGCTTCCGATGAAGCGCCAGACACCCCCACCACGTCCGGTTCCAGCCCGTCTGCGATAGAACCGACGGGTCCGAGCCAGATCACTGCCGTGATGCACATGCAACCAATCAAAGAATTTCTCCAGAGGGCACGGCCTCTACGGCGCGGTCGCCAACACCAGCGAGCCACTGGCCACCGTCGCCGCTTCCACTTCTGCACGAACATCAAACATGTACAGGCCCGACAGCTCTCGAACAAGCACCGATTCTAATCGAACTTCCGCCGGCGGGACAACGCCCGAGTGGAACTTCACGCTCACCTGTGCCAGCCGAGCCGAAATCATCACCGGCCGCTCTTTACAAGCAAACGCCACCAGCCCGGACAACTGCGCAAGTGCCTCTGCAATCAGCACTCCCGGCAGCACCGGCTCTCCCGGAAAGTGCCCAGCAAAGAAGTCCTCGCCCCCCTGAACACGCCATGTGCCCACCCCGCGAGCGCCCGCGACCAGTTCCTCAACGTTCGTCAGAAAGCGAAAGGGATCGCGGTGCGGAAGGTACTCCAAGGCGACATTGCAGAGCGGGCTCACGCCTCAGCGCTCTGCTTTGCTCGCGCCCGTTCCTCAACGAAGTCTCCCAGCGTGCCGACGCTGCCAAAGGTCGTCTTGCCGATGGACCCTTCATTGATCTTGATCCCGAACGCCTTCTCGAGTTCGGTTACGATGAGGAGGATATCGAGCGAATCAACGTCATAATCGCCGCCGATGAGCGGCATGGCGTCCTCGATCGGGGCATCATCGTCGATCTTTAGACAGGCCCTGATGACGGACTTCACTCGATCGTTGGTCTCGTCGCTCGCCATCTTCCTGCTCTCCGCACTTGGTCTGGGTTGTTCACGCCCGTCGCTGCCGATGCTTCCAAGGGCGGGCCGTCACGCCTCGTATGGCCATTACGACTGGCCGCCCCGCTCCGCCGTCGCAGGCCCGAGCCCCGACCTTCGACCGAATATCGCACAATACGCCCATTCTCACCTCGGCGTGTGGCCTGCTTGGAAATCAGGCTCTCTCCCGATTCAGGCCGAGCCGGTGCCGATGTCGCAGGACGAGATTGTTATGATGAGCCGTAGCCGCCGACGGCTCGGACGCACGAAATGAGCCAGTCTGCCCTCTCACCACCCGCCAGCAACGCCTGCACAAGCCCGGATGCCGCCGCAGTGCTCGCGCCTCACCCAGTGATCCGTGAGGCTTATTCCTCTGCCGATCAAAAGCGTCGGTTTCTCAACGACATTTTCGACGAAACCGCGGCGGATTATGATCGTGTTGAGCGATGGCTCTCGCTCGGCAGTGGCCGCTGGTACCGCCGCATGGCGCTCGCGCGAGCAGGCCTGAAGCCCGGTATGAATGTCGCCGACGTCGCCGTTGGGACGGGCTTGCTCGCGGGCGAAGCGCTGGCGATTGTCAAAGCCGCTGAGGGCGGCGGTGTGGTGGGCATCGATCCCAGCCGAGAAATGATGCGACGCGCAGCGGATCGCCTTGGCATCCAAACGGTCTGCGGCGTCGCCGAGTCGCTCCCCTTTTCCGATGCCTCCTTCGACTTTCTCACGATGGGCTATGCCCTTCGCCACGTCGAGGACCTCAACAGCGCTTTCAGAGAGTTTCACAGAGTGATGCGATCCGACGGCAAGTTCGGGCCAGCCCGCCTGTGCATCCTCGAAATCAGCCGACCAGAAACCCGGCTCGGCCGGGCGCTGCTCCGGGCCTATCTCGGCACGCTCTGCAGGGTTCTCGGCACCGTCTGTCGGCTCTCGCCGCGAACGCCCGAACTCTGGGCATATTACTGGGAAACGATCGACCGCTGTGTGCCCCCCGACCGCGTGCTGACGGCCCTTCGAGAGGCGGGGTTCGCAGAGGTGCAGCGAACGTGCGTCGGCGGCATTTTCTCGGAGTACACCGCCAATCGTGCGTGATCGTGCGGCTGGCCGCGCCGATCAGGTCCTTCAGGTGTGACGACGTCCATCGCCCGCCGCGAGCACCAAGTCGGGAGCGGTCGGGCGTTTACACTCGCCTCATGTGCGGGCGTTACACCTACTTGTTCACTTGGCAGCAACTCTCTGGCTTGCTCGACCTGCTCACCTGGCCCGAGGCCGAACTCACGCTGCGTTTCAATGTCGCGCCCACACAGTTGGCCCCCATCGTCCGACTCAACGACAGGGGCGAGCGCATCGGAGCCATGCATCGCTGGGGACTCGTGCCGTTCTGGGCCGACGACCCCTCGATCGGTTCGCGATTGATCAACGCGCGCTCAGAGACGGCCTTCGAGAAGCCCGCGTTTCGCAAGGCGACGTCCGACCGTCGCTGTATAGTGCCCATCAGCGGGTTCTATGAGTGGCAGGTGATTGAGGGCGAGCGTCTCAAACGTCCGCACTACATCACCCGTACCGACGGCGAGCCAATCTGTCTTGCCGGTGTCTGGGAACGCTGGCAAGACAAATCCCAGCCTGAGTCTGACCCGCTGTCCACCTTCACAATCCTCACCACCACGCCCAATCCGTTGATGCGCCCGCTGCACAACCGAATGCCGGTGATTCTGACGCGCGAGCACGCGAGTATCTGGCTCGATCCAAATCGGCCTCAGGCCGAACTGAGTGCCCTCCTCAGGCCCTTCGAGCCTGACGACCTCACCGCGTACCCAGTTCAACGTACAGTGAACACCCCAAAGAACGACGATTCCAGCCTGATACAGCCTCTCTCTAATCCTCCGGGACCGTCAGGCCTGTTTATTTGACTTGATTTTGTTTGGCATTGTATTACCCTAACGTAATGCAATCATGCGTTGAGGTTCATACCGACAAACAAGCCGCTTTGCGTCACCTGCGCCAAGCGATCGACGCCGTGACGACCGACGGTAAGAGCACCACAACGGCGCTCAGCACAGGCTGGCCACAGGTTGATTCGGTCCTTCCTGCGAAGGGCCTGTCTTGCGGGGCCTTGCATGAATGGTTTGGTCTTGTGCGGCACGGTCACTGTGACCAGAGCCGCTGGACCCCGCCGCTGAGCGTGCTGCTGCATTTGGCCGCACGCGGCAGCCGTACGGCTCAACCCCTGACACTCTGGATCGGCCAACGCGTCTGGCCCTATGGCTACGCGCTCTGGCACGCGAGCCCAACGCTCTTCTGCTCGTCCATCTTCGTCGCCGCTCGCGACGCAGCTGAACGGCAATGGGCCATGGATGTTGTGTTACGAACCGCTGGCGCTGGTGTGGTTGTGGTCGCCGATGCTGCGGGGATGCCGCTGGCTTCATCACGCCGGTTGCAACTGGCCGCCGAAGCGGGCGGCACGCTGGGCCTGCTGGCACGCCCACCCGACGACGAAACCGAGTTGTCGGTGGCGATGACACGCTGGCGAGTGAAACAGGCCGCAACACACGCCCATCGTCCGCGATGGTCTCTTGAGTTGGTGCGCAGCAAAGGATCGCTGGCGCGCATTCCGCACGCACCGTTCTGGACACTGGACAGTGACGATGGACACCTTGTCGTTGTATCTCCCGATGTGGCCGATCGACCGGGTGCGGCGGCGTTTGCTTCATAAAGACCCGCTTCCTGAAGCCTTGCTTCGGGAACAAACCCTTTCCCGTGCCGTCACAAACACCTCTCTCCCCACACGACCGCAGCCCACCCACACCCCGATCCTGCTGACCCACATCGACCGCGACCGCACCCTGATCGCCGCGTGCTGTGAGCGTGCGCGCTCGGCGGGCATTGTCCACGCAATGCCGCTGGCCGAGGCCCGTGCCTTGCTCCGCCAAGCCCCGCACGTTGAGCCATTCTCGCCCGATGCCGACGCGAGGGGTTTGATCAGGCTGGCGCGCTGGGCTTATCGCTACGTGCCACGTGTGGCCATTGACGGGACCGACGGCCTGCTGCTCGACGCCACCGGATGCGAGCGAATGTACGCTGGCATCGATCGTCTACTGCGCGTGCTGGCCGGCAAACTCGTCCGTGCGGGCATTGGCATCAGGCTCGCCGCGGCTCCCACATTCGGTGCCGCCTGGGCCGTTGCTCATTTCGGCAGTCACAATCTCACGCTGGTTCGACAACCCGAGTTGGCCACGGTGCTTGGCGGTCTGCCAATCGCTGCCTTGCGGCTTTCGGCGTTGACACTCGACGCACTGCGGGCCGTTGGCGTTGAGCGGATCAGCGAACTTCGTGCCTTGCCGCGAGCCTCGATCGCCGCACGATACGGATCTGAAACTTTGCTCAGGCTCGATCAGGCGATGGGCAGCGCTATCGAATCCATCGATGCCGTGCAGCCCAAGTGGCCGATCCGGGTCGAACGTTTGTTCGACGGCCCCACAGATCGACTCGATTCAATCACGCTCGCGGCGAACGGTCTGGTCGAAATGCTGGCCACAGAACTCACGGCCAAGCATCGCGGCACACTCTCGCTTCGCGTTGAACTCATCCGGTCTGATCTCGAGCCCGTGTTCATTCTGATACGAACATCCCGACCGTGTGCTGAGCCTCGTCACATCTGGAAACTGCTGGCACCGAAGATCGAGAACGCCCATCTGGGCTTTGGTGTTGAGGGTGTGCGTTTGCTTGTGCTCTGTTCTGGACAACTGCGCGACACGCAGGGCAAGTGCTGGGCCGACGATGAGGCCCATCCGCCAGAACGCTCTAGGCTGCTCGACACGCTTGCGGCACGCTTGATGCCCGAACGGGTGTTGCGACCGATGCTCCTCGAATCGCACGTGCCCGAGCGAGCCGTGGCGCTGCGGCCCGCCCTTAGCCTGCCCGCAATTGCCCCGCCCGCCTTTGGTCCGACCGCTCTAGGCCTGCAAACCAACAAGCCCCTGCGCCCAGCCCATCACAAGCGACCAAACCCTCTCTCGCCCACATCCACAGCACCCGGTTACCCCGGCATGCTCGAACGCCCAACCTCGCTGCTATCCGAACCTCTGCCCATCACCGTCACGCTGCTCTTGCCCGATGGACCCTTGGTCATGTTCGGTTCGGCCAGCCGTGGCGGCGCATCGCACCGCGTCATCGCGTGCCACGGGCCTGAACGAATCGCCGGCGAGTGGTGGCGGCATTCGGCCTCATCACCAACGCGCACGGTCACAATGCAGTGCGAGAGCGGGGGGGCAGTAGCAACAGCACGAACTCGCGAACGCGACTACTTCCGCGTGCAAACCGACGACGGCCGCTGGGTCTGGATATTCCGCGAATCTGCGCTGAAAACCCAGAGCGCACAAAACGGTCCCGCAGGCTCCAGCGATCGCTGGTTCATCCACGGCGAGTGGGCCTGAGCCATGCCCGACGAACCGCCTGGCAAAGTCCGCCAACACCCGATGCGCTTGCTGCTGCCCACCATGCGCGAACCCGACCCCGCGCAGCACAAGCCCGCATCACCCGCAGAGCATCTCTACGCCGAACTGCAAGTCACCAGCAACTTCACATTCCTCACCGGCGCAAGTCACCCCGACGAACTGGTCAGACAGGCCGCAGCCCTCGGCCACTGTGCCATCGCGATCACCGACACTAACACGCTCGCCGGCGTGGTCCGCGCACACGTCGCGGCGAAGGACACGGGCATCCAACTCCTGATCGGCTGCCGCCTGGTCTTCACCGACCCCGCCCAGCCCTCGGTGCTGGTCTACCCAACAGATCTCGCGGCCTACGGGCGGCTCTGTCGATTGCTCACCGTGGGCAAACGCCGCGCACCCAAGGGCGAATGCCACCTCACACTCGACGACCTGCTCGCACACCAACAGGGTCTGATCGCGGTGGTGTTGCTTCCCAATCCTTCGGCTTCCACACCAACAGATCGATCGTCTGCACGCACGCTTGAAGCGCTCAATGAACTCCGCAGAGCGTTCGACGATGACCGCCTCTCGCTGGCACTCTCGATCCACCATCGTCACGATGACGCCGATCGCGTTCAACGGACCGCATCGTTCGGATCAAACCTGCGCATCCCGCTGGCCGTGACCAACGACGTTCATTACCACACCCCCGAGCGGCGCACACTCCAGGACATTCTCACCTGCATTCGGCACGGCTGTACGCTCGAACAAGCGGGATTCCGGCTCCACCCAAACGCCGAACGCTCCCTCAAGCCACCCGCAGAGATGCACCGGCTCTTTCGCGAACACGCCGCCGCATTGGCCCGCACACCACTCATCGCACAGCGCTGCAAGGGCTTCACGCTCGACCAACTCCGCTACAACTACCCCGACGAAGTGGTCCCGCCCGGCGTGGCCTCGATGGACCACCTTCGAGCACTCACCGCATCTGGCGCAGCAGAGCGATATCCCGACGGTGTGCCGTCGGACGTGCAGAGCCAGATCAACCACGAACTCGGGCTGATCGCCGAACTGAACTACGCGCCGTACTTCCTCACCGTACATGATCTGGTCCGATTCGCTCGCTCAAAGTCCATCCTCTGCCAGGGCCGCGGCGCAGCGGCCAACTCTGCCGTCTGCTTCTGCCTGGGTGTCACCGCCGTCGATCCCAGCCGTTCCACCATGCTCTTCGAGCGCTTCATCAGCAAGGAGCGCGACGAACCGCCAGACATCGATATCGACTTCGAGCACGAACGACGAGAAGAGGTCATCCAGTATCTCTACGCCAAGTACACCCGCGATCGTGCCGCACTCACGGCGGAGGTTGTCAGTTATCGCGGCCGCAGCGCAGTGCGAGACGTGGGCAAGGCCATGGGGCTGTCGCTCGACACCGTTGATGCACTGGCGCGTGAGGTCGATTGGTGGAGCCAGTCGCCCAACGACCCGCACAAACTCACCGCGATCGGCCTGAACCCACGAGATCCGCACCTGCGCTCCGTGCTTGTCCACGCCTGCACCCTCATGGGCTTCCCGCGGCACCTATCTCAGCACGTTGGCGGGTTTGTCATCACCCGCACGCCGCTGTGCGAACTGGTCCCCATCGAGAACGCGGCGATGGAAGACCGCACAGTCATCGAGTGGGACAAGGACGACATCGAGGCTCTGGGGATGCTCAAGATCGACGTGCTCGGCCTCGGAATGCTCACCTGCCTGCGCAAGTGCATGGACCTTATCGCCGACTCCGACGGCCAACGACTGACGCTGGCCACCATCCCTTCAGAGGACCCGGCCACCTACGACATGATCTGCGCTGCCGACACACTCGGCGTCTTCCAGATCGAGAGCCGCGCACAGATGTCGATGCTGCCACGCCTTCGACCTCGTCGTTACTACGACCTGGTCATCGAGGTCGCCATCGTGCGCCCAGGCCCCATACAGGGAAAGATGGTGCATCCTTACATCCGCAGGCGCAACGGCGAAGAACCCGTGCTCTTCGCCTCGCCAGAGATCGAGCGCGTGCTCGGACGCACCCTCGGTGTGCCACTGTTTCAGGAGCAGTGCATGGCGCTCGCCGTCGCCGCCGCCGGGTTTACACCGGGCGAGGCCGACCAACTCCGACGTGCTATGGCCGCCTGGAAGCGCTCCGGCCAGGCTCTTCTGAAGTTCGAGCGCAAACTCATCGACGGCATGAGCGAGCGCGGCTACAGCGCCGAGTTCGCCGGCCAGGTCTTCCAGCAGATCAGCGGTTTCTCGGGCTACGGCTTTCCGGAGAGCCACGCGGCGAGTTTCGCCATTCTGGTCTACGCCTCCTGCTGGCTCAAGCGACACAAGCCCGCGGCCTTCGCCACAGCGCTGCTCAACAGTCAGCCAATGGGCTTCTATCAGCCAGCCCAGATCGTGCAGGACGCCCAGCGACATGGTGTCGAGGTGCGGCCGATCGACGTGAACCACAGCGACTGGGATTGCACGCTTGAAACATCGATTGGTGAGGGTGGTGGTGGGGGGGATGCTGGTAGTAGACAGGACGGAGAGAGAGCACACGGCACCGCAAAGCACGCCATTCGACTGGGAATGCGACTGGTCACCGGTCTGAGTGAGGCCCACGCACTCGCACTGGTTGTCGCGGTGCGACGGTTGAAAGTAAGCCCGGACGGACCGGGACCGGTGCCGGGGACGGGGCCCGGGCCGGGAACGGTTCGATCGCTCGAAGGGCTTTGGCGAGCAACCAGCGACACTGTGCCGATCGTGGCGCTGCGACACTTGGCCCGCGCTGACGCCTTCGGCTCGATGGGCCTAAGCCGTCAGGCAGCGCTCTGGTCGCTCCAAAGGCTTCACGATGAGCCGATGCCGCTCTTTGATCAGCGTATCGACGAGCAGGCTGGCCGCGAAGATCGTGCGTCCGCCGCGGTCTTGCCTCTGCCCACGCCCTTCGCTGAGGTTCAGGCGGATTATGCGCGCGCCAAACTCTCGCTCAGGGCGCACCCACTCTCGTTCTTGCGCGATGAACTCGAGCAAGCCGGCGTAACTCCCTGCGCAACCGTGAACGAGCCTGAGCAGTGCCCCGCTGGGCGGCAAGTGTCCGTTGCGGGCCTAGTGCTCGTGCGACAACGTCCCGGCACCGCCTCGGGTGTCGTCTTCATCACCATCGAAGACGAGACGGGAATCGCCAATCTCGTCCTGTTCGCGAAGGTCTTCGAGCGCTTCCGCTCGGTCGCTCGCCACAGTTCGGCCATCGTCTGCACAGGCCGGATCGAGCGCGCCGGTCAGGTGGTCCACATCAAAGCCCAGCGACTGCGAACACTGGAGATGCGCGCAAGCGACATCAGTCTCAAGTCAAGGGACTTTCACTGACCGCCCCCCCGCCCCCCCGCCTTCTACCCCGCCCCGCCCAGACCCCAGCACACACACGCCGAACGACAAGGCCGATGCCAGCAACAATCTCCACGCGGGCGCTATCTTGACCACGCTGCCATCGGCGTTGAGCACAGACCCAGCGTCGATCCAACCCGCCCAGTGCCGCATCACGCCGGGCTCGAGCAAGCCCACCGCAACAAAGCCAACCACCAAAGCCGCCATTACCGAAGCAACGCTGCCCCGTCGCGTAAACATCGCGACAAAGAAGACTCCCAGCAGCCCAGCGTACGCGTAGTTCATCACGCTCAGCGCGAACACCAGCAGCGTGCTCTTGGTCGTCGGAAACCAGAACGCACAGATCGCTGCGAACCCCCCCAGCAGCAGCCCCGCGATCACCACACAAAGCCGACCGACCCGCAGATAGTGCCGGTCATTGCGACCCGGGCGCAGCGGTCGATACGTATCGCTCACAAACGCCGACGACATCGAGTTCAGCGTCGACGTAACAGACGAAAGCCCCGCCGCGAACAGGCCCGCCATGACCAGCCCCGTCAGCCCGTTCGGCAGCCCATCAAGAATGAACTTCAGCATCACCGCGTGCTCGTCGCCGGCCTGATGCGACGAACCCGTCAACGCCGGCCGCTGATAGAACACAAACAGCAGCAACCCGATGGTGAGATAGATCAGCACCGCGGGCACCCCAATGAGCACACCCGAAATCAGGCTCCTCGCACTCGCCCGCGCTGAGCGACAGGTCAACATTCTCTGCACCAGATCCTGATCCAGGCCGTTTGAAGCAATCGCGAGCAAGCACGTGCCCGTCAGCGCCGTCAACAGCGTGAAGTCGCTGGCAAAGTCGATGCGCCAACCCGTTTCAGTGCGCTCGAAGCCCGACCTGAAGATCGTGAGTTTGCTGCCCCCAACCCCACTCCCACTACCACCCCCGCCGCCCGCACCTCCAACCTCCGAATCGGCCAAGTCTCGATAGATCGCCCCGATCGGTGCATCGATGCTCCAGAGCAGAAACCCAATGATCGCGAGCGCTGAACCCAGATACACACAGGCTTGAATCACGTCCGTCCAGATCACGCTGCGAATGCCGCCCGCAAGCGTGTACACAATGCCCGCCACCGTCATGATCGCCACCGCAGGCAGCACACTCGCCGCCGAAACGTCGCCAAAGAAAACCCACGCCGCGGGCAACGAACCGATAAACAGGCGACTGCCCGTGGCAAAGACGCGACCGACCAGATACGTCCAGCTCGTGGCACGCCGAGCGCGTGGCCCGAATCGAGCGTCCAGCAGTTCATAAGGCGTGGTCGCGTTCGCCGCGTAAAGCCGAGGGATCAACGCCCACGCAAGCACAACCGCGGCGGTGATGCCCCCGACGTTCGAGATCAGATACGAGAGATCACCGCTGTAACTTTGCGATGGAACACCGATCACCGTCGCCGCTGACTGCGTCGTTGCCAGGATCGAAATCGCCACCGCCCACGTCGGCATCGAGCGACCAGCAAGAAAGTAGTCCCCGCTGGTCCCGACCGTCCTTCGGGCACGCATCGCAAACCACCAGCCTGTCAGCGTCAGGCCCGCAAAGTACAGACAGAGCACGGCCCAGTCCGCCGAGGCAAACTGAGCGACTGTGAGCAACGACGAGCTGGGCGCAAGTTGAAGCATGAGCGTGCGAAGGCCGATCTGGCAAAGAGAGTCAAAACCTCAGCCCACCCGATGAGCCTACATCGGGCCGCCCCAAGCCGGCGCTGCACCAAACCACCCCCGCGCTCAACACCGGATCACCCATCCCGAAGCCAACGGCAGCGGCCCGGCCCGGCTCGGCTCGGCCCGGCACGGCCAGATGCCCCGCCAGATACCCGGCTCACCGATCCCCACCCGCTTACTCTTCTGCCATGCTCTGGCAGGCCCAAGCCAACTCCGTTGACGAATATGGCGTTCTTTTCGCGCTGCTAACTTTCGTCGTCATCGCTGCGGTCATCATCGCCATCCGCGAGCGCTCCCGCGCCAAAGCACTCGAAGGCCGGGTTGAGCAGATGCAAGGGGCCTTCAGCGCCCACGCCCAAGCATCACAGGGCAACGAACAGACCGAGCGTGCCCGCCAGAACCTCATGTTCGACCAGCACAAACGTCTCAACGAACTCACCATCGCGAAGTTCGAGGCCGAGATCGAACTCATCAAGAATCAGGTGGTCGAGCGCGACCGCGAGCAGGAGCGGTACATCGCTGGCAAGGAATACCACGAACTGATGGTCGAAAAATCGCGGCTGGAAATCGACTCTTTGCGCTTGCACATCACCGAACTTCGCCAGCGGCTCGACGATTGGAAGTTCGGGGGCTGAATGTCGGCCACTGCGGCCAGCACGAACCGGCAGGCCCGCTGCAAGCCCGATCCGCCAACCGCGACTCGCAGACTCAACGTACCTTGATCACTTGCTACGACGGGTGGGCCATACGCCGTGGACGACCAGCACCCCGCGAAAGACAGCACGGCCGGCAGAAACGCACCGAAGCGTCTCAACCCGCAGCCAAATGCCCGCACTCGCGGATCAGCGCCAATCACCGCCATTCGTCTGAACTACGCGGCCGAACTTCCCGTCAGTCTGCGCCGAGAAGAGATTCTCGCAGCGCTTCGCGCCAACCAGGTCCTGATCGTTGCCGGGCAGACCGGCAGCGGCAAAACCACGCAGTTGCCCAAGATGTGTCTAGAAGCCCTCGGGCTTGTCGAGCCAGGCGGGCGCGCCAACGGCTTCAACAACGACCGACCCCGCCGCGGCATAGTCGGCCACACGCAGCCACGCCGAATCGCCGCCCGCAGCGTCGCCTCCCGACTCGCCGAGGAAATGGGAACCTCCGTGGGCAATCGGCGCGGTGATCGCGTTGGCTTCAAAGTCCGATTCACCGACCAGACCGGCCCAGATGCGCTCATCAAAGTGATGACCGACGGCGTGCTACTGGCCGAAACCCGCAGCGACCCGCTGCTGCGGGCCTACAGCGCCATCATCGTCGACGAAGCCCACGAGCGCAGCCTCAACATCGACTTCCTCATCGGCTACCTCAAGCAACTGCTCATCAGCGGCCGCAGGCCCGACTTGAAAGTCGTCATCACCTCGGCGACCATCGACACCGCGCGCTTCGCCCACCACTTCGCAAGGCAATCACGCGCATCAAGCGGCCATGGCCAGAGCGAATTAGCCCTCCTCGTTCCCGCTCCCGTTATCGAGGTCAGCGGCAGAATGTTCCCCGTCGAGGTTCGCTACTTGCCGCCGCTCGGCAACGACGACGAAACCACCGAGCGCGGCCCCGCACCCCCTCAATGGACCAGCGCCGCGCGCGATCGCACACATCCTCTGCCCTCCCGAGACGTGGAAGTCGAAGACGTTGACCTGCCGCGCGAAGTGCTCCGAGCCGTCGATCAACTCGTCCGCGGCGAACTCGCGGCGGAACTCGACGCCGCCAGCATGGGTTCCGGCGGCGACAACGACCGCCGAGACATTCTTGTCTTCTTGCCCGGCGAGCGAGAAATCCGAGAAGCGGCCGACACGCTCCGCAAGCACTACCCGGCGCAAGGCCGCACCGCTCTCGACATCGTGCCGCTCTATGCCAGATTGAGCGCCGAAGAGCAGCATCGCGTCTTCCGCATCGCACAAGACGGTCGCCGCCGCGTCATCCTCGCAACCAACGTCGCCGAGACCTCGCTCACCGTTCCCGGCATCGGCGCGGTGATCGACACAGGCTTGGTCCGCATGAGCCGCTACAGCGCCCGCCAGAAGGTGCAGCGTCTGCCGATCGAGTGGGTCAGCCGAGCCAGCGCTGAGCAGCGGCGCGGACGCGCCGGACGACTCGGCCCCGGCATCTGCCTGCGCCTCTACGCCGAAAGCGCGTTTGCCAATCGTCCAGAGTTCACCGAGCCCGAGATTCTGCGAACCAATCTCGCGAGCGTGATCCTCCAGATGATGGCGCTCTTTGGCCAGCGACCGGGCAGTCCAGGCCAACGCCTCACCGCCGCTGAGTTGCTCCGCTTCCGTGGTATCGAGTCGTTCCCCTTCCTCGATCCGCCCGATCATCGAATGATCCGCGACGGCTACGAAACGCTTGTGGAACTCGGCGCCATCGAACCGCGCACCGTTGCCCCTCCCGCGAGCGCCGTACCCGCCGCGTGCACTCCCGCCTCGTCACCCGCGCCCACCACCCTCTCATCGCCTTCATCGCCTTCATCGCACGCGCCATCTCCGCCACCTAACCGCCTTCAAGCCGGCCCCACGTCCGATTCTGCCTCAACTCCCAACGACGAAGACGACGCCGCACGCGGCTACCAACTCACCAGCATCGGGCGCGACCTCGCTCGCTTTCCGGTCGATCCCCGGCTTGGCCGCATGGTGCTCGCAGCCCGCGAACGTAGCTGCGTTGAGGAAGTCCTGGTCATCGTCGCTGCGACTTCCATCCAAGATCCGCGGCAGCGGCCCGGCAAAGATCGACCCGAGATGCAGCGATTGGCCGATGAGGCCCACGCAAAGTTCAAGGACAGCGGCTCTGACTTTCTCGGCTGGCTGGCCCTTTGGCGAGCGTATCGCGAGCAGTCCGCAATCACCGGATCAAACAAACTGCGAAAGTGGTGCAAAGACCACCACCTCAACTTCTTGCGCATGCGCGAATGGGAAGACATCCACCAGCAACTCCGCCGCTTGCTGGGCGAACTCGGCTATGCAACACCCCTATCAAGCGTCGCTTCGCCGGCCGCGACTAGGCCCATCACGGCTGCAGCGGCAAGCATGCCGAAGTCGCCCCATGGCACGCACACATCAAACGCCGCCGCCGATGATGAACCCCAAGCCGACGACGACGTGCTCGAAGACGAAACCCGCCACTACGAAGTCTCCGAAGAAGACTCGCCAGAAGCACCACCGCCCGAGCCGCGCACCCACAGCAGCAGCGCTAAAGCAGACCAGATTCATCGTGCAATCCTCAGCGGACTCGTCACCAGCGTCGGTCGCAAAAGTGACCAACCACCAGCCTTCGAGTACGAGGCCCCCCGCGGCGTGCGATTCGCCATCTTCCCCGGCTCTGCTCTGTTCCGAGTCAACCCCAAGTGGGTCATGGCCGGCGAGATCGTCAAAACTACTCGGCTCTACGCCCGATCAGTGGCCGCGGTGCGGCCCGACTGGATCGAACACGCTGCGGCCCATCTGGTCAAGCGCACCCACAGCGATCCAAGGTGGGATCCATCCCACCAAGACACGGAGGGAGGCCGCGGCCGTGGAACCGTCATCGCAAACGAGCGGGTCACGCTCCATGGCCTTGAACTGGCCAAGAACCGCGTCGTCGAGTTCGGACCGATCGACCCGGAGCAGAGCCGCGCCATCTTCATTCACCACGCCCTCGTCAGCGGCGAATACGTGACTGATGCGCCATGGTTTGAGCACAACCGCCGACTCATCAAGCGAGTTGCCGATCTTGAGAACCGCGCTCGACGGACCGGTTTGCTGGTCGACGCCGTGCGCCGCTACGCCTTCTATGAACAGCGCACCGATCCGACCGTCTGGAGCGCGCGATCGTTCGAAGAGTGGCGTAGACGGGCCGAACGACAAAACGCACGCGTCCTCTTCATGAGCGTCGGCGATCTACTCGAAGAGGGCGCCGAACTGCCCCGCGCAACCGACTTTCCCGAGTCGCTGGCCAGCGCTGCGCCCTTTGGTGAACCGCTGAACCTGCCGCTGGAGTATCGCTTCGATCCCGCCGACGAGCGCGACGGCGTCACCGTCACGATCCCCGCGTCCGAAGCCGAACGATTCGACCCGGTTGCCTCGCAGTGGCTCGTCCCCGGCCTGCTCCGCGAAAAGGTCACCGAACTCATCCGCACGTTGCCGCGAAACCTGCGGACGAGTTTCGTGCCCGCGCCAGAGTTTGCTGACCGAGCGCTCGAAACCTTGATGCCCCGATTCGGTCGCGGCGATCTGCTCGTCGAACTAGCCGAGCGCCTCACCGCCATCACCGGCACCCGCGTGCCAAACGATGCATGGCGAAGCGACGACCTGCCCAACCACCTGCGAATGCACTTCCGAGTCGTCGCCGATCAAGACCCGTCACGTGTGCTCGCCGAGGGTCGAGACTGGTCGATCATCCGACGCGCACTCTCCCACAAGGTTCGTGATGCGCTCGCTTCGCTCCCACCCGGCCGCTTCAATCGCGACGGCATCACGTCCTGGGACTTCAACACACCGCAACCCGCTCCAGAAGCCTCGCAATCCTTCTCGCAACCGTCCACTCAATCGCAAAGCCAACCCGACACTCGCGCCCAATCGCAGTCTGAAGCGAACCCCGTTGCAACGTCTCAATCGCCCTCGCCAGTTGTCGATGCACGCAATCCAAACCAAGCGGAGTTCCCCCGCGAACTGATCATTCCCACACCAACCGTCAAGGTCGATAGAGCCAACCGTGCGCCGAGCGTCGAGCGAGCACGTTTCATGACCGTCTACCCAGCGCTGATCGACCCCTCTTCAACCGGCCGAGCCAGAGGCGTCTCACCCGGTCCGCCCGCTCGCAGCGTCGCCGTGCGACTCTTCGATGATCCCAAGCGCTCGGTGCCTGCAATGCACCTGGGGCTTCGTCGGTTGCTAATGATCCAACTCTCGGGCCAGACCACATCGCTCGTCGGGCTATATCCCGGCGTTGATCGACTCGCCGTCGCCTACGCATCTCTCGCTGGCGGACAGCAACTCAAAGCCCAACTTGCAGAACTCGTCGGCATCCGGGCTTTCGACGAGATCGCGGCGGCGAGCACTGGGCTGCCGGGTGCCCGCTCCACCATCTGGCATGGGGGCGAGATACGCAGCAAACAAGCGTTCGACGCCGCCGTGGAGACCGGCTGGAATCGCCTCGGCTCTGCGGCCGAAGAGGTCATGACGCTCACCGCTGATGTTCTCAACAACTACCGCGCTGTTGCCCCCGCGATTGTCGGTCAAGACGGACAGTGGCACGGCCCGCGCGCATGGGCCAATGCCATCGCCGACATGCGTGAGCAACTCTCGATGCTGGTCTATCCCGGCTTTCTCGTCGGCGTTCCGTGGAAGTGGCTGCGGCAATACCCGCGATACTTGCGAGCCATTGCCGTGCGGTTAGAACGACTGGCCAACGACGGTCCGGAACGCGATCTGCGGCTCATGGCACAGACCGCGCCGTTCTGGAGCGCCTTCAGAGAGGCCGAACGGGCCAGACAAACCGATCCCAAACTCCAAGACCTGGGCGACGAACCCGAGCTCGAAGAGTTCGGCTGGATGGTCGAAGAGTTCAGGGTCAGCACCTTTGCCCAAAGCCTGCAAACTGCTATGCCCGTCTCGCACAAGCGGCTGTTAGCCCAGTGGGAGAAGGCACGGGCCGCTCGCGAGCGCCTCATGCAAACCCACTGAACAATCTCGCTCGCTCAGTGCCGAACCACATTCTCTGCGCGTCCGGCCGCGGCCGAATTCGCCCTCTGCCCCCTCCGTTCGCCGCTCACTCAGCATTGATGATCGCGCACACCGCGCCCGCCGGATCGCGGATCACCGCAAACAGTCTGCCGCTCATCTGCCGCGGCCCGTCGATGACCGTCCCACCCAGCCTCACCACTTCCGCCACGCTCTGCAAAACATCGGCGACCGTGATATAGACCAGCCAGACAGCCGGAATCGCCGCATTTGAGCCGCGAGCGTGACAAACTCCCGCTACCGTCTCCCCAGCCCCGGGCGCGTTCATGCTGTAGTCGCAATAGCCCTCAACCGGCACTTCCACGCTCTTCCAGCCGACCACCGCCTCATAGAACGCCCGAACATTCGCGGCGTCATCGACCGTCAGGTCCTGCCACACGATCCTCCCAACACCAGACTCATCAGATGCTGGAGAATCATCGCTAGGGGCATTGTCGGTCATGATCGTTCTCCCATTGTGCGGGTGCCCCGCTCACCATCGATCGTCGCGCTGCGCCCTCGCACCCAATGCGCCTCAGACGCCACCTATTGTTAAGCCCCATGCACTGGACCGAAGAAGCCCTGCAAGCCCTTCCCGACCCGCAACCAAACGCAGGCGGCGTCTACGTCATCAACGACTCCAAGACTCCTTCCGGACGTGCCCACGTCGGCGCACTCCGCGGCGTGCTGATCCACGACGCGGCCTTCCGAGTCCTCACCGCCCGCGGCGTGCCTGTTGCCTATCGCTTCGGCTGCGACGACTACGACCCCGTCGATGAACTGCCCCACGGCATGAAGGAACAGTACCAGCAGTTTCTCGGCCAGCCGCTGTGCAACACGCCCGCTCCGCCCGGCAGCACCGCTACCGACATGGCCGACCACTTCATCAAGGACTTCTGGAGTGTCTTCGCCGATCTGGGCGTGCGCTGCGACTTCTATCGGATGCGCGACGTCTACCGAAGCGGCAGTTTCAACGAGCCTATCGAGCGAATCCTTCGATCGGCCCAGACCGTTCGAGCCATCTACAAGGACGTCTCCAACGCTGATCGACCCGAGGGCTGGCTGCCCTTCCAGGTCATTTGCCAGAACTGCGGCCGAGTCGGCACCACCGAGTGCTCTGACTTTGACGGCAAGACCGTTCGCTACTCCTGCCGTCCAGACCTCGTAACCTGGGCGCGCGGCTGCGGGCACACAGGCCAAGCGTCACCCTTTGACGGTGCCGGCAAACTGCCTTGGAAACTCGAATGGGTTGCCAAGTGGGCAACATTTCCAGTCGCGATCGAGGGTGCGGGTGAAGACCACAACACCAAGGGTGGCTCGCGCGACGTCGCCGCGCAGTGCCTCAAAGCAATCTACGGGCGTGAAGCGCCGCTGAACATCCCTTACAGTTTCGTTCTGGTCGACGGCGCCAAGATGTCGAGTTCGAAGGGCCTCGGCGTTTCGGCCAGACAAGTGGCCGACTTTCTGCCGCCCGAAGCGCTGCGATTCCTCATGCTGCGGACCAAGCCGCGCAGCCAGACCAACTTCGAGCCAACGCAGGACGCGCTGGTCAAACTCTTCAACGACCTCGACCGCGCCCACAAGAAGACCTACGAAGACCTCAAGTGCCCAGAGCACGAGAAACTGACCTACCTGCTCAGCGAAGTGACACCCGAGGGTGCCTTCTTTGACTGCGAGTTCTCGCTCGTGATCGCGCTGGTGCAGATGCCTCACGTCGATATGCTGGCCCAGTTCGAGTCGATCAAGGGTTCGCCGCTCACGCCCCTCGAGCGGAAGCACCTCGACCGGCGCGTGCACGCCGCCAAGACCTGGCTCGAGCAGTACGCCACCGACGATGAACGCTTGGTCATTCAGAAGCAACTGCCCGCCAGCGCATCCGAACTCTCGCCCGTGCAGTTGGGGTTCCTCCGCGTGCTCGCCGACCGCCTCTCACCGAGCGAGTGGACCGCAGAAGCGCTCCAAGGAGCGGTGTTCGACGCGGCTCGGCTCACGCCCATCGACCAGCCCTCCGCGTTCGGCGCGTTCTATCGCGTCTTTCTCGACAAGCAAGCCGGACCAAAGGCGGGAAACCTGCTGGCATTCCTCGATCGTCAATGGGTCATCGAGCGCCTGAAAGGTGTGCCCCACGACGCCGCGACCTTCATGCTGGCCTCGTCAACCACCGAGGAACTTGTGGGTCAGTGGCTCGCAGCGCCAAAGACCGGCGCAGCCTCAATCAAGTCGAGTACCAAGACGGTTGGCATCGACCTCTTTGTAGACCTAACCATCCAGACCACCGACGGGAAACTTCACGCCCGTCGGCTGCGAGCAGCAGATCCCGCTTCAGCCGACGAACTCCCCCGCCGCATTGCCACCAAAGCCGGGCTGCAACTCACGCCCGAGTCCCGCCCGTGACCGTGGTGGATCTGCTGATCGCAGTCGTGATCGGCAACTGCGAGATGGACTCACTCGCGTAACTCACCGCGCGGATGTCCTCGATCACGTAGAAGCAACTCGGGTCCATCTGCCGTGCCAGCGACGCGATTTCGGCGATGTGCTTGCGTGGGGCCTGGATGTACAGCAGCCACACCGGGCCTTCACGCCCGCGCGCGTCGATCACCGTCACGCGATAGCCGTGCCCACGCAGCCGATGCGCCAGCGAGTCGCCCTGCTGTGTAAACACCCGGATCACCCGCTCACCGTGCGCAAGCCAGTTCTCGATCGTGATCCCCAGAAAGTTGCCGCACGCAAATCCCAACGCATATGTCAGCGCATACGCAGGCTCCGCCAGATGCTTCACCACCGTCGAGAGCGCAAAGACCCAGATCAGTACCTGCACAAAGCCAAGCCCGAAAGCCAGCGCACGCCTGCCCCGAAACACCGACACCACGCGCAGCGTGTCCAGCGTCACGTCGCACAGCCGGGCCACAAAGATCACCAGACATCCAATCACCACGTCCCACGGCATATGCAAATGCTCTCACGGTCGGGTGCGTCTTCTTTGCCGCGATGCCGACCTCGACCGCGGCGTGCCTGAACTCTTCGCCCAGCGTAGCCGTGCGGTCCGCGGCCTGAAGTCGCCTTAGGCCGCCTCGTCCACAGCGCGCCGAAGGTCATCGTGCCGCATTCTCTGCGCCGGATCCTTCAGAACGCCGTAGGCCCGCGCCAGATAGGCAAACCGTGTCGCCGCGTCGGGCGAGTCGTTCAGATCAGGATGCAGTTTGCGAGCCATGCTCCGGTACGCCGCATGAATCTCCACGGTCGTGGCGTTGGGCATCACGCCCAAGGCACCGTAGTAATCCTCGACGTGCACGTCCGCACGCACAGGCTTGCCCGACGCCGCACCCTCGGCGCTGGCCGAGCGAGCGCCTCTGCCTTGGCCACGCTTCCCCTGGCCATCATTGCCTTGGCCTCCCTTGCTTCGGTCATCGCGATCCTGACTTCCCGAAGCCGCCGAGGGATTGCTGGTAGAAGTTGGCGAAGCGCTCCCACCAACCGTTGCCACCTCGTCCGCGCACTGCTCTTCATGGCTCGCCTTGCAGTCAGGGTCAATAAAGCCATGCCGGGCCAGTTCAACCAAGGCCCGCGCGACAGCGGGCGGAGTGTCCACAAACCGAATCCCCGCTGAGCCTTTCAGCAGCGAGTTCCGCACCCACACCACCTGCCCCGTCACAGACACACGCTGCATCGACGACGCAATCGTGAGTTTGAGTTGTGAGCCAACTTCCAGTTTGATCCGGCTGCTCGATCGAAGCCTCAGGCCCGTTTCCGAAAGGTCAACAATCTGACCCATCTGGCACGTCAAACCCTCCGATGCGACACGGCTGGCGCGCCGCGGATTCATCATCTGCGCTGCCGCCGACCGGGATGGAGGTTCATTTCCGAATCGCATCATGACAGAATCGTGCGAAACCGGCGTATCGGCAAGGAAGCAGCGCCTTCAACTCACCGGCCGAGTTCCATCTCTGCGGGATGGTGCGGCTACGCGATCGCCACCGACTTCCTTATGGGAGCATCCCACGATCAGGGTGCAGGCTGTTTCCCTTCCGCCTACTCCGCCACCCACGGCCAAACACTGAGCCATGCAACTCAGCCAAACCATGCAGCCGCATCACCGCGGTCGTCCCGTCCTTGTTCTCTCCCGCGCTCTCAGTGCGCCGCACCAACATGTTGCCCTTTTCATGCGCCCTCCAGCATCTCGCACGGGTAAAGTGTTCAAGTGGGTGGGCGTGGCGAATCGCCGGCCACTCAGTCGGTTGGCGATCAAGGGCTTCAAGCCCGAAAGGAAGTGCAACGTGTCGAAGTACGGACCCAAGAAGTCAGTCAACGGGATCAGCGCCGTCGCGCCCACTTCACCCGCCAAGCCCAAACAGTACATCGAGGCCAAGCCCTCGCACGAAGACGTCTGCAAGCGAGCATACGAGATTTACCTCAAGCGCACCGCTGCTGGCCATATGGGCGACGCATCGGCGGATTGGTCCCGCGCTGAACGCGAACTCGCCGCCAAGTAAACGCCGCGCTTCAACAGACGCTCACGCCACCTCATCAGCGGTCGAACTACCGCTGCGCCTTCGCCGGGCAAACGTGATCGACTGAAACGTCCAGTAGCCGATCAGCACCAGCGGTCCCGCGCTCACACTCGCGATCATCCCCGGACCAAGCCTCAACCCATCCTCCATTCCAAAGTGTTTGGTCAGTCCCCTCGTCCACGCCATCTGATAAGGTGCAAACCACGCAAGCGCGAATGCGCCCACAACATACGCAACCAGCACCGTCGGCCCCAGCCACACCGGGGTCCGCTCAGAGAAGCCTCTCGTCTTCTTGGCGAGGCTCTCCGTCGTCGCCTTCACCCGCACAAGCAGATTCCTCGCCCAGATGAACTCCGTCGCCAGCAGCGCCAGCCCCGCCGCGGCGACAAACAGCCCGCCGGGTCCGGGCCACAACCCAACAACCGGCGCCAGCACCAGCACAATGAACGTGCCCGCGATCAGCACCACCAACTTGCGAAAGTTCCGCCTGGCAACGTCGGCCGCATCCGTCAGGTCGTCAATCGGTGCGGGTCGATGTGCCACATCCGGCACACTGCGCTTCACCATCCGTTGATACACCGCCGACGCCGAGATCCCCGCCGCGACCACGCCGGAGATTGCAGAAAGCACCAGCAACGTGGCCCGATCGCTGTAATCCGCCACAAACATCTTCGCCGTCACCGTCAGCAGCACGAAGACAATCGACAGCCGCAGATACCGAAACCGACCAAGCAGCGCCGAAACCGCAAGCGCCAGCGACCGCAAACTCATCAACGCCATGGCCCCCGCGCTGAAGGCCAGAAACGGATCACGCGTTACGCTGAACAGAGCGGGAATCGAGTCCGATGCAAACAACACGTCCGTAAAGCCCGCCGCGACCACGATCAGCACGATCGGCGTAAACGCCAGCCTCCCGTTCTCTCGCGTCAACAGCCGCTGCCCATCAAACTTCTCAGAGATGGGCAGCACCCGTCGAATCAGCCGGATGAACCATCGCCGGTTGAAGTCCGTCGATTCGTCCGGCAGGACCAGCGCCCGCAGCATCGCCACTACCAGCACCGCGCCCAACGCCCACTTAAACCACTCGTGCTCACGCAGCAGCGCTGCGCACCCCGCTACCAACACCAGCCGAAAGCTCAACGTCGCCAGCACGTTCCAGAACAAGGTTCGCCCAAGCACCGGCGCCGGAACCCTGAAATACCGGATGAGCAGCGTCAACACCGCGATGTTGTCAAGATTCAGCGCTAGTTCCAGCACATAGCACGTGATGAACTGGATCCAGGCCGAGTGCCCCGACAAGTCCCGGTCCCGCCCGTCAATGTGCGGTCCAATTTCGCTCTCAAAGTTCAGCACGTTCTGGTCATAGACATACCAAACCAGCACGCTGAAACCCAGCGCGGCGACCAACCACAGCGCAAACGATGCAAACCCCTCCACCGCCGAGACCGCCCGCGGCCGGCGCGTGACCAGCCCAAGGTCGATCACGACCATCAACGCGATCAACCCCGCAAATGCGATCCAAAGCCAATGCATCTCGGCGAGCGTAGACGACCAAACTCACAACCGACGCCATCACCACGCGTGTGCCAATCGCGACACACCGCCAACTCATGCCGGCGGTCGGTGTCCGATCGGCCGAATCAGCATGTCCGGATCCGCGTCCATGAACCCCGCCAGCCGCCTCGCTCGAACCGGATGCTGCAACTTGCGAAGCGCCTTGGCCTCAACCTGCCGCACGCGCTCACGCGTGACCTTGAAAATCTTGCCCACTTCTTCCAGCGTGTACGTGTACCCGTCGCCGATGCCATACCGCAACTTGATAATCTCGCGCTCGCGATACGTCAGGCTCTTCAGCACCTGATCGATACGGCTCCGCAGCATGTCCTGCCCGGCGCTCTCGGTCGGGGGCGCTGTGCGTTCGTCCTGAATAAAGTTGCCGATCGTCGAGTCTTCGGTCTCGCCCACCGGCTTGTCCAAAGACACCGGATGCTTCGAGATTTTTAGCACCCGCCGCGTCTCCGTCACCGTCATGCCCGCGCGCTCTGCGAGTTCCTCAATCGTCGGCTCGCTGCCGCGCTCCTGAAGCATCTGCTTCTGAATCCCGCGTAGTTTGCCCATCGTCTCGATCATGTGAACCGGAATACGGATCGTGCGTGCATGATCGGCGATCGCACGGGTGATCGCTTGTCGAATCCACCACGTCGCATACGTGCTGAACTTGTAACCGCGCTTGTACTCGTACTTGTCCACCGCCCGCATCAGCCCCGTGTTCCCCTCCTGAATCACGTCCAGAAACGGCAGCCCACGGTTGCGATACTTCTTGGCGATCGACACCACCAACCGCAGATTGCCGCCCGAGAGATCTCGCTTGGCTTGCTCATACTCCCAGAACACGGTCGAGATGTCCCGCACCCGACGCGCCAACGCTTCGGGGTCTTCCAGCACCAGCGCCCTCAGCCCGCACAGTTCTTCTCGCAGAACGTCCTGATCTTCCGCATCTAGCGCCACAGCGCCGCGAACCGAACGCTTCAATTCCTGGTCAACGTCCCGCAGTTTCTTGGCCACAGACCGCAACTTCTTGAACAGCGGAATGATCTTCCCCGTCCGCAGGCTCAACTCTTCGGTCAACGCCGCCATCCGGCGCCGACGCGTCGAGATCCGCTCGGCATAATCCGCAACAGAAGCTTCGTCGCCCGCCGTCTGCGCCGCCTGCAGCGCCTCCCAGTCGGAGCGATTCAGTCCCAGCAGTTTCTCGACCGTGCGAAGGTTCGACGGCATCCGCTTGATGATCCGTTCCTTGGCGTTGTCCTCTGCGGTCGAGATGCGCATCGTGCGGTCAAACGGCAGTTCGCCCCTTTCCACCTGCCGCAGCATCGCAATCGCCATCGAGAGCACGTAATCGCTCTCCAGACAGCGCCGCCGGAAAATCATCCGCGTGGTCTCGATTTTTTTCGCCAGCCGAACCTCTTCTTCGCGTGCCAGCAGCGGAATCGAACCCATCTGCGACAGATAAATCCGGATCGGGTCGTCGCTTCCGCGTGCGTGCGCTTCGGCCACCGCCTCGCGAAGTTCTTTATGGAAATCCGCGTCGTCAATCTCCGGCTGCGAGTCCGGCTCCGCGTCCCGCTCATTCTGCCTCGCAACCACCCTGGCGATCATCGAAGCCTTCTTCGCCGCAGCGTTCGGGCGATCATCCCCACCCGCCACCGTCATCGCCCGAGAAGGTGCGGCCAGCCCCGCACTCGTCCCCTCTCCAACGCTCGCGGCGGCACCCCGAGCCTTTGACTCACGAAAGCAGCGAGCGCGATACTCCGGCTCGTCGAGCAACTCGATCCCGCGCGCATCGATCAACACCAGCAACTCGTGCAGCCGATCCGGGTCGACCCACTCGTCCGGCAGGGTGTTGTTCATCTCTTCATACGAAAGCCAGCCGCGCGCGCGGCCAACTTCCAACAATTCTGACAGTGCCGGATGCAGGTCGAGAATCACCGTTGCCTCCTGTGATCCTTGCGCTCGCGGCACCGACCCAAGTCGGCCCGCCCATTCCAACCCTGGCGCAACGCTCAACGTCCTGAAGCCTCTGACCAAGTGAGTGCCGACTGTAGCGCTCACGGTCCCACGAACTTACACGCCCGACGCCGCCCTTCGCGGCATCGCCAACTCCCAACGCAATTCCCGATACCGAACTCGACCTTCCCTCTCTTTCAACGCATCAGCCCACACTTCACCCGACTTCCGACACCGCGAATCACTAATCCCGACGCTCACGCGCCCGTCCGCGGCAACGCTGTCTGATCCGTCCCCAACGTCGCCGAACGCTCACGCAGAATCTGCATCGCCCTCAGCCACTCTTCCTCTTCGTGTGCCTGTTTCGCCACGCTGCGCGACGCTCCGACTTCCCCCACACTGCCCTCTAACACTTCCGAAGCATTCTCGCCATTCGCCGCGCCGCTCGCCTTCCCCATCGCGAGAGACTTCAGTCGCTGCCGCAGCACAACGCCCAGCCGCTCATTCCAATGCCCGTGCAGACGCTCCGCGCTCCCCTCGGTGATAGTCTCCACCGTTCGCGCCAGTGTCACCGCCGCACGCCGGGCTTCGGCGTCTTCCAGCGTTGACAGCACGTTCGAGAGCGTCGCCGCTTCCTCGCTCACAAACAGTTCGTGTACGGCCCGAGCCACCCCGCGCACACGACCATCCTCAAACGCGTCCGGCTCCAAAGCGTCGGCGTGCTCCAGGTCTAGCGACAGCAGCAGCGTCGGATCGCACAGAACGCACCCGAGCAGGTGCTCCGCTGCGCCCATGCGCACCGCATCGCGTGCTCCACCCTCCGCCTGATCTGGCCCCTCCGCTCCACTCACAACCATCGACGCTACGCCCGCTCGCCGACCCGACCCCTTCGATGCGATCAGCGTCGAAATCATCTGCTGATCCACACCCGCGATCTGAGCCAGTCTCTTGGCGACCATCTGCCTGCGCATCGGATCCAGCCGCGAAATGCCCAGATCTGCCAGCGTTGCGATGAACTCTTCCACGATCCGAGCCGTTGCGCTCAGCCCCCCGCCGCCGATCCGCTCTCGAACACCCCTGAACAGCACGTCCAGCGGATCCATCGCGTTCGCCAGCACCCGGTCCAGCACTTCGCGTCCGTCCGGCCGCTTCAGCAGTTCATCCGGGTCCTTCGCGTCGGTAGCGCTCGCCAGCACCGCGATCCGCACGTCCACCGGCTCGGCGAAGAAGACACGCACCGCCCGCTCCGCGGCCTTCACGCCCGCCGCGTCTCCATCAAACAACAGATACACCGTGTCGCACAGCCGACGCAGAATCCGCGCGTTCGACTCGGTAAGCGCGGTCCCCAATGTTGCCACGGCGTTCTTCACGCCGGCCTGATGGCACGCGATCGTGTCCATGTAGCCCTCGGTCACAATCGCCGTGCGGCTCGCGTGGATAGCCCGCGCTGCCTGGTGCAGTCCGTACAGCGTCGCCGACTTGTTGAACACGATCGACTCGGGTGAGTTCAGATACTTCGGCTCCTCCGCGTCGTCGATCCGCCGTGCACCAAACGCAATCACCCGCCCAGCCTGATCGTGAATCGGGAACATCAGCCGATTGCGGAACATGTCAAAGTGTCCGTCCCCGCTGGCACGAGCCTTCACCAGCCCCGCAAGGACCATGACGTCCACTTTGATCGCACCCCCCGATCCCCACGTCACCGCACGCACGCCCGCTCCAGAACCAGCGCGGGTGCCAGCGCGAGTGCCGGTCACAGAAAGAGCGTTCACCAGCCCGTCCCAACCCTCAGGCGAAGCGCCCAACTCAAACGCCTCAACCATCTCCGCGCTAATGCCCCGCCGCTCGATCAACTCCCGCGCGGCCCGGCCTCGCTCGGCGTGCTTCAACGTCTCTCGAAAGAACGCACTGCCGTGCGCGTTGGCTTCCAGCACTTCCGTCCGGCCAACCGTCCCACCCGCGTCGCTCGTTCCCCCGCGATCACCCGCAACGCCGCCGCCGCCACCCCCTAAACGCTGCCACGGCGTGAGTTCGATGCCCGACCGATTCGCCAGATACTCAAGCGCTTCGCGGAACGGCATCTTGTGATAGTTCATCGCGAAGTCGATCGCGTTCCCGCCCGCTCCGCAAGAAAAGCAGTGATAGATCTGCTTCGCTGGCACCACGCACATCGACGGTGCGTGGTCGTTGTGGAACGGGCAAAGGCACACAAACTCCCGACCCTTGGGCTTGAGCGCGATCGACTCGCCCACCAGCCGCACAATGTCGGTCGCGTCTAACACGCGTCGCTTGTCAGCGCCGGAGTCAACAGGGCGCCGACCAACGCCGGCGCCGCCACTCTGCCCAAATGCTGGCCTTTGGCTTGCCGTCAACGCACGCACCTCACCCTTTTCCCGGCTTGCCGGGACAAATCATCTTCGAGCATCCATCTGGCAGACTTTGCCTCACACCAGACGACCGCCCGCAACACACGACCGAAACACACCGCATCCAACTCCGCACTCACCTGTCGCAAAGACCTCCGACACCGCCAACCATTCTGATTCGTTCAGTGAGAGATGCCAGAGTGCGTGCCGCAGACCCGAAAGGGCCCTTACTCGAATCTCACGCCCGCCCAAGCCGGTGTGTGGGGGGGCGAGGACGGGGGGGGAGAAGCGATCATTCAGGAATGATTGTCCTTCAACTCTGCAAACGTAGCACAGAACGACCAACCGTCAAACAATGCCGCACCCCAACCCCAGATACTTTCCAAGCCTCCACTTCACCCTGCCTCAACCGTCCTTCAGTATGCTGACACGATGCGAACGCACGTCCGATACGCTGGCCGAGTGCAGGGCGTGGGCTTCCGAGCCACTACCGTCTCGATTGCCAGAGGGCGCCCGATCACCGGCTGGGTGCGCAACGAGCCCGATGGCTCGGTCCTGCTCAACGCCCAAGGCCACGCCGACGCCATCTCGGACTTTCTCAACCAGATAGCCTCGCAACTCGGCCACTACATCACCCATGAATCACGATCCATCATCGCCGATCGCTCCGACGAATCCGGCTTCACCATTCAGCGGTAGAACCAGCGTGCCAAGCCTCATTCTCTTCGATATCGATGCCACACTCATCACCACCGCCGGACTGGGCGTGCGTGCCATGGTCCAGACGGGTCGCGAACTCCACGGCGAGCATTTCCACGCCGACGGCATCGAGTTTGGCGGCGGGCTTGATCCTGTCCTCATCAGCAAGATGTTTCAGGTCTCCTCGGTGCAGTCCACGCCCGAACGCTTGCACGCCTTCTGCGAGCGATACCCCCATCATTTGGGCAAGTTGCTCGAATCAGCGCCCACGCGCCGGGCTCTCCCCGGCGTGCTGCCGCTGCTCGCCAAACTCACCTCGGCCAATCACGCCACGCTCGGCCTGCTCACCGGCAACTTCGAGCAAACCGGCCTGATGAAACTCCACGCTTGCGGAATCGACACCGATTGTTTCAAAGTTCGCGTCTGGGGCAACGACTCGCCCCACGAACCGCCCGACCGTGCCCACCTGCCCATCGTCGCAATGCAGCGCTACCAACGACTCACCGGCCGCGATGTCGACCCACAGCAAGTCATCGTCATCGGTGATACACCCCACGACGTGCGAGCCGCTCGAACCTGCGGCTGCCGATCCATTGGTGTGGCTACCGGCCGCCACAGCATCGCGGACCTCGCCGTCTGTGGGGCCGATTGGACAGTCGCCGACCTCTCAGATACTCAAGGAGTCATCCGATGGATGATCGAGAACTGATCGAGCAACCCGAGCATCCGCCCCTCACCCTCGAGCACCAGTTGCACGAACCCGCAGACGCGACCACCATCGATGCCCCTGCGCCGATCGCTTTGCTCGAACGTTTCCATAGCATCGACACGCTCCGAGGCATCGCAGTGCTCGGCATCCTGCCGATGAACATTCTCACTGGCTTTGCGCTACCCGCCGCAGCGTTCATGAACCCCACCATCGCAGGCGGATTCGAGGGCTCCAACTTCTACGTCTGGCTCACCACCCACCTCCTGCTCGACATGAAGATGATGACGATCTTCTCCATGCTCTTCGGCGCGGGCGTGCTGGTCATGTCCGATCGCGCTGTCGCCAGGGGCGGCTCGTCTCTGGCGATCTACTACAGGCGCACCGCCTGGCTCGCGCTCATCGGCTTCCTGCACGCCTACCTCTTCTGGTTCGGCGACATTCTCTTCATCTACGCGCTCTGCGGACTGCTGCTCTACCCCATTCGATCGCTCAAGCCCCTCCCCCTCATCGCCATCGGCTTCGCCATCACACTCGTCGGTGGCCTCATCTTTTTCTCCCTCGGCGCACTCCTCGACTACCTCCGCGTGAACGACCCGAAGTCTTGGGAGAACGCGTGGTCGGGAATGAAGGAGGGGTTCGATCCTTCCTCCGATCAACTTGCACAGGAGACCGTTGCACGAACCGAATCGCTCGCCGGTCTGTTCCGATGGAATGCCATTCAGGCTCTGGGCATGCACCTGGCGTTGATGCCCTTCTTCGCCCTCTGGCGCGTTCTCGGGGCCATGATCATCGGCATGGGCCTGATGAAACTCGGCACGTTCACCGCCTCACGTTCCGCGCGGTTCTATCTGTGGCTCGGCATCGCGGGCTATCTGTTGGGCTTTGCGCTCATCATCCCCGGCGTGCGCGGCACACTCGCCACCGACTTCGACCCCATCCATTTCATGATGTGGGGCATGAACGCCAACTATCTCGGCAGCATCTTCGTCGCCATCGGACACGTGGCCGTGGTCATGCTTGTCTGCAAGTCTGGCCTGTTGTCGGGCGCCCAGAGAGTGCTCGCACGCACCGGCCAGATGGCCCTCACCAACTACCTTGCTCAAACCGCCATCTGCCTCTTCATCTTCTCCGCGTGGGGTCTGGCCCTCTTTGATCGATTCGACCGCACCCAGCTCATGCTCATCGTCGCGGGCATCTGGACACTGCAACTCATCTGGAGTCCGATCTGGCTCGCACACTTTCGATTTGGCCCGGCCGAGTGGGTCTGGCGAAGCCTCACCTACGGCCGGCTCCAATCCATGCGTGCGATCGCTTGACGCTTGACCGCGCACCCTCGACGAGGACTCCGCCCAACTCCACTTCGTTCACCTCCCGCCAACCCCAGCGCTCCCTGTCGATTGCGGCTCGCGAACTTCGCCGTGTGTTAGACTCCAATCACGCACTCGCAAGGAAGCGAACCATGACCTTCAGTCACGCGGCGTTCTGTTCCGACCATTACGTCAACCAACGCCTCAGCCTCAAGCTCGACCTCTCCATGCGACGAGAGACGGTCTTGTCGATGTTCGACCGCATCCGACGCGACCACCCGACGCTCGACCGAATCCGCCGACTTTCCAACGAACTCGCTCTTGAAACCGGCGCAGACGCCGAACACGCGCTGCAGCAGTGGCTCGCCATCCGGCGCACCAGCCTGCGATCCGGTGTCGCAAACCCAAGCACAAATGCCGAATCCCTGGCACTGCATCGACTGGTGATCCAGACCGCGCCGTCCTACCTCGACGTCTCGGTGCTCGATCTCGACCATATCGAACTGCTCTACGGCTTTGATCTCGACGCCGCAGGCAACCACGACGCCATCGTCTGCCGAGCGCTCATGGCCGGGTCCGCGATGTCCACTCTTCTTGATCGACCCAACGCCCTTCCGCTCGAGTGCCAGCCCATGATGGGCATTTGTCTTGGCGAATCGCTCGACAAACAGGCCTTTCTCGAAGTCAAAACCCGCTCCACCCTCAGGCCAACTCGGGGACGCAGCGGCACCGAAGCCGGCGGCG